>NZ_JBEZDO010000014.1:0-246176 GCF_040648355.1 Nonomuraea sp. NPDC049152
GCGGGCTCCGTCACCCTCGACCAAAGTGACGGTGTCGAACCATCCCCGGCCCTTGAACCGGGGGTAGCCGGGCCTCTGCCCGGCCTTGACGCGGCGGAAGAACGCCTCGAACGCCCGGTTCAGGCGGCGCAGTGTCTGCTGCTGGGAGGTGAACGACCACCGCCCCTGACCTTCCGGATCAGCGGCTCGGATCTCCTTCAACTGGGCGGACTGCTCGCCGTAGCCGATGCTCACCTTGTGTCGTTTGTAGGCTTCCCGGCGCTCTTCGAGAGCGGCGTTGTAGAGCGCCCGATGATCGTCCAGCATCGCTGTCAGTGAGATTTCCTGATGCCGGGTCGGGCGGAGCACGAATTTGAACGACCTACGCACGATCGGCCCCCGCCTTCTTGGGGACGCGCTCGTGCTGGGTCTGGATGTAGCGCTGGATCGTCGCGGCGGAGACCGCGCCCACGCTGGCCACGAAGTAGGACCGTGACCACAGCGTGGGCAGCCGGGAACGCAGGTGCGGGAACTCGGCGCGCAGCACGTGCGAGGTGTAGCCCTTGAACTGGTTGGCCACATACGACGGCGAGTTCTTCGGATGCGGCTTGACGAACACATGCACGTGGTCGGGCATCACCTCCAAGGCGGTGATCTCCCAGCCGTGCTCTTCGGCCTTGGCGTGGATCAACTCCTCCAGCCGGTCCTTGACCCGCCCGACCAGAACACGGCGGCGGTACTTGGGGCACCACACCACGTGGTAGCCCAAGTCGTAGGCCGCAGCTGGGGAGGTGCGTACCTGACGAACCACACGATCATTATATGAGCGCTGTTCCTATAACTCGAGTGAATGCGTGACAATCGCCCTGGCCTGCGAGTCAGGGCACACTCAGGCCCGGACGGAGGCTCGCACGAATCGAAGGCAACCCACCCCAGGACGAAGCTCGTGCGAATCGATGGAGACCCCCGTCAGCGACGGAGAACCCGGGAGCGCGATCGGCGCAAACCGACAGAGAACCATCCGGAGATCGCGTCTGACCTGCCGCGACCGATGGAGATCCACCCATGGCGGCGCGGCCGGGCGAGATCTTGGAAACGTCCACCCCAAACCGGATCAAGAACCACCGGTACGGGTGGAACGGGATGGGGTTGGGATGCGTCGGATGAAACAGAGATCAAAGAGGCAGAGACGCGCAGGTAGGGCACATGGTTTACCCGCGACCAGCGAGATCTTTGTTACGAAAGGGACACATGGAGCCCCAGATTTTCGTGGTTTTTTCGTGACATTTCGGTTCTGCGCACACCAGAATGCCTCTTCGACCCAGTCTCTAACCCCCACGGAGGACAACGTGCGCAGACAGCTCCAGGCACTCGCCTGCCTCGGAAGTCTGGCGGCATTGAGCACTCCGGTCACCGCCGCACACGCGGAGACCCAGCCGAACTCCTGCCGCGTTGTCGCGGCTAAGCCATACCTCGACACCAACGGCGTCGTCAGGGGCGGCGCCGCCCGGACGGGCTGCGACGACCAGGCGCGGTTGCGCGTTCGCATCGTCGAGGTGCGTCCGGGGCCCGACCGGCTGGTCAAGAGCGGTTCGCAGCTCGTCACCAACGGCCGTGTCGTGGCCGGTGTCCGCTGCAGCGACGTGCCCCGCCGCCTCTACGTGACCGCCACCGACTACCGCGGCAACGCGCATCGCTCCGGCGTGGCCGCGCTGTCCTGCGACAGCACCCCCACCCCCACGCCCACGCCCACGCCCACCGCCACGCCCACCCCGTCCCCGACGACGACCAGCACCGCCACGCCGACGGCCACGCCGACGAGCACCCCCACCGGTGGCGGCTCGACCGTCGAGGACGAGGTCGTCAAGCTGACCAACGCCGAGCGCGCCTCCGGCGGCTGCAAGCCGCTCACCCACGACCCGCAGCTGCGCGCCGCGGCCGAGGGCCACTCGGCTGACATGGCGGCCAAGGGCTACTTCGACCACACCTCCCCCGACGGCCGCAACCCCGGCGACCGCATCAAGGCCTCGGGCTTCTCGCCCGTCAGCGCCTGGGGCGAGAACATCGCCAAGGGCCAGCGCACCGCCGCCGACGTGGTTCGGGGCTGGATGAACAGCCCCGGGCACCGTGCGAACATCATGAACTGCAACTACACCCACATCGGCGTCGGCCACGACTCGAAGGGCCCGCACTGGACCCAGGTCTTCGCCCGCCACTAACGCCACTCCCCTGCGTCGGGTAACCCACCACCCACCCGACGCCAGCGGGCCCGCCGCGCCTCCCCCTCCGCACGTGGGAGCCGCAGGCGGGCCCGCACCTTTTCCCTGGGTACGGCTTCCGCCATCCCGCCGACGCCACTCCCCCAGCCACCCCCAACCTCCGTGCCCGAGCGGAAGACAGAACGCGGCCAGATCACTGTGTTCCAACGCAGACCGCCTGGACCGCACGCCGCAGACGGAACGCGGCCAGACCACGTCTCCCAACGAAGAACGGCCAGACCACGCGCCACAGACGGGACGCAGTCGGACCACCGTCTTCCCGAGGAGACCGCCGGGAATGCGAGCGCGACAATTCACAACCCCCACCCACTGGATCTGCCCTGGGCCGCCGCCTCACAACCCGGCCTGCTGAACACAGAGTGGGCGCGATGCCTCACATCGTGACCGGATCCCGGGCGCCCGCCCTGAACTCGGCCATGAAGAGCTCCTCGTCGAGCGCCTCCACGGACCGAACCGTGATCCGGTCGACGTCTTTCCGCTCGGCCATCGGCAGCGGCCTGCCCACCGCCTCCCGCGCCGCCGCGGCCGCCCCGAGCAGCCTGGCCGCTCGCCGGTGGTCGCCCGCCAGCGACGCCGCCCCCGCCATCCCCTCCAGCGCCAGCGCGATCGCCCGGGGGTCGGAGGTGGCGCGGGCGTGGGCGTGGCTCTCGCGGTGGAGAGACATGGCCAGCTCGGCATCGCCCCGCAACTCGGCGATGAACCCCAGCTCGGCCAGCAGCAGTGCCGCTCCCGGCTCCCCCTCCGCCTTCATGATCCAGTCGAGCCAGGTGCGCAGGTGATTCTCCGCGGTGTCGAGCCTGCCCTGCCGCCTCGCGCTGAGCGCGAGCCCGATCTCGGCGAACTGCTGGGCATAAGGGTGCGCCTGCGCCGCCGCCAGCCGCCTGGCCCGTTCGTGCAGGTCGTCGGCCCTGGCGTAGTCACCCTTGAGCAGCGCGATACGGCCCAGCCCCGACATGCACCTGGAGACCTCGAACCACAGCTCCAGTTCCTCGGCCATCGCCAGCCCCTGGGAGTGAAGCGTCGCGGCCCTGTCGTAGTCGCCGTCGATCTCCGCGAGCATCGCCAGCGGCTCGACCGCCTGCAGCACGCCCCAGTGGTCGCCGAGCTCCTCGAACAGCGCCGCGCTCCGCTTGCCGTCACGTTCGGCGGCGGCAAATTCGCCCCTGATCATGGCATGGACGGAGCGGGCGGCCAGCGCGGCCGCCGTGCCCCACCGGTCGCCGATCGTCTCGAACGTCGCAAGCGAGCTGCCGACCAGCTTCTCGCTGCCGCCCAGGTCGCCATGGCCCCACGTGGTGAACCCGAGGAACCACTGCGCCCTGGCGAGGGCTTCCGGGTCTCCCGCCGCCTCGAGTACGGCGAGCGCGCACTCCGCTCGCTCGCCGACTTCGACGGCGATGCCCAGCCGCATCGTCAGCCCCATCTCCCAGATCTCGGCCTGCGCCCTGAGCGCCTCGTGTCCCTCGATCAGGACCGCCTGCCCGTCGCCCTGGACCGACGAACCGTGAACCAACGAGCCAGGGACCGAGGACCCGCGAGCCAACGAGCCAGGGACCAGCGAGCCCGGGACCGACGAACCCTGGAGCAACGAGCCCGCGGCCGACCCGCCGTGGGCAGGCCGCGTCTCACCCCGCACCGACAGCGCCAGCGCCAGGGCTCTGCGGCCCTCGTCGAAGCGGCAGCGCAGCAGGAAGTACCTGGCCATGGCGTTGGCCAGCCGCAGCGCGATCTCCGCGGCCCCCTGGCCGGCCGCGGTGTCGAGCGCGGTGCGGAGGTTGGCGCTCTCGGTGTCGAGCGTCGCCAGCCAGCGCGACTGCCCCTCCACCCGCTGATCGCTCCCCTCCGCGAGGGCGAGGTAGTGGCGGGCGTGGCGACGCCGTACGCAATCGAGCTCGGCCTCCTCCTCCATCCGCTCCAGGCAGTAGGCGGCCACGGACTCCAGCAGGCGGTAGCGGGTGCCCTGAGGTCCCGTCACGGTGACGACCAGGGAGCGGTCGACGAGCCTGGCCAGCAGGTCGAGCACGTCGGCGGGACGCACGCCCTCTCCCGAGCACACCGCCTCGGCCGCCTCCAGCGTGCAACCGTCGGCGTGGACGGCCAGGCGGCGCAGCACGACCCGCTCGGCCCCCGTGAGCAGCTCCCAGCTCCAGTCGATCATCGCGCGCAGTGTCTGTTGCCTGGCGGGCGCGTCGCGCCTGCCGGCGCCGAGCAGGCGGAACCTGTCGTCGAGCCGTTCGGCGAGTTTGGCGGGGTTGAGCACCCGCATGCGCGAGGCGGCCAGCTCCAGCGCCAGCGGCAGCCCGTCGAGTCGGCGGCAGATGGCCGCGACCGCCTCCGCGTTGTGCTCGTCGAGGGCGAACCCAGGCGCGGCGGCGGCCGCCCGCGCCGCGAACAGCCGCACGGCGCTGGAGGCGGCGGGGTCGCCCGCGCCCGAGGGCAGGTCGAGCGGCTGCACGGCCCACAGCCGTTCGCCGTCGATGGCCAGCGCCTCCTGGCTGGTCGCGAGGACGCGGAGCGAGGGCGCGGACCTCAGCAACGTCTCGGCGACGGCGGCGACCTGGTCGATGACGTGCTCGCAGTTGTCGAGCACGAGCAGGGCGCGTTTGGCGCGGAGCACGTCGACGAGCCGCTCGGTCGCGTCGGCGCCTCGCTTGCCCGCCGCCCTGTCGTCGCGGACGCCCATCACCGCGGCGATGGCGTCGACGACGCTGACGGTGGAGGGGCGGGCGCCCAGTTCGACCAGCCAGACCCCGTCGGGATGCGCCTGTTCGAGCTGCGCCGCGACCTCCAGCGCGAGCCGCGTCTTGCCGACCCCTCCAGGGCCGCTGAGCGTGACGAGCCTGTGGGAGGCGACCAGCGAGCGCACCTCGGCCGTCGCGCTCTCCCTGCCGATCAGGCCGGTCATGGGCACGGGCAGGTTGGTGCGCGTGGCGGGCGCGGGGTCGAGCGCGGGATCCTGCACGAGGATCGACTGGTGGAGCGCCACCAGCTCGGGCCCGGGATCGAGGCCAAGCTCCTCGGCCAGCAGGGCGCGCATGCGGGCATAGCTGTCGAGCGCCTCGCTCTGCCTGCCCGCGCGGTAGAGGGCGCGCAGCTGGACGGCCCGCAGCCGCTCGCGGAGCGGATGCCCGGCCACCAGGTCGGCGAGCTCGGCCGCGAGCTGGGCGTGTTCGCCGAGCACCAGCCTCGCCTCTGCCTGCTCCTCGATCGCCACCATGCGCTGCTCGGCCAGGCGGGCACGTGCCGGCCCGACGAACTCCTCGTCGGCCACGTCGGCGAACGGCTCTCCCCGCCACAACGCCAGCGCGTCGGCCAGCAGCGTGACCTTGGCGGCCGGGTCGTCGCTCGCCAGGGCCTGCCCGGTGAGCGCCTCGAACCGGTCGGCGTCGAGCGCGCCGGGGTCCACCCGCAGCACGTAGCCCGCCGGGGTGAAGGTCAGCCGTTGCCTGCCGTCCGGCTCCGCCTCTTCCAGCACCCTGCGCAGCTGGGACACCTTGACCCGCAGCGCCGCCGCCGGTTTGCCCGGCGGGCTGCCGCCCCACAGGTCCTCGATCAGGCGGTCGGCGGAGACCGGCCGCCCTGCGTGCGCGAGCAGGTCGGCCAGCAGGGCGCGGACCTTCGCCTCAGGTATGCGGACAGAACGCCCCTCCGTCGACCAGACGGCCAGCGGGCCGAGCACCCCGAATCGCATGTCGCTCAAGCTAACAAAGGCCACCGACGATTTCGGAGCGGCTACGGGATCGCCATAAGCCATCCATAACCACTCTTCTCCAGGCTGATCACCATGAATCAGAGCAAGAGGGCTGTGGTCACCGGCGGCATCCACCGCAGCGGCCTCGCCGTGGTGAAGGCTCTCCTGTCGGAAGGCGCCGAGGTGGTGCTCACCGGCGCCGACGAGAAGAACGTCATGGCCTGACCATGACCAGCAGCCGTTGGAAGGCACTGCCCATCCTGCTCGTCGCCGCGTTCGTCACCACGCTCGACTTCTTCATCGCCAACGTCGCGCTCCCCGCCATCCGCGCCGACCTCGGCGCGGGCGAGTCCGCGACCCAGTTGGTGATCGCGGGGTACGGCCTGGCCTACGCGGCCGGTGTGATCATCGCGGGACGGCTCGGCGACCTCCACGGGCCCCGCCGGGTCTTCCTCGCGGGCCTCGCCCTGTTCACGCTGGCCTCAGCCGCGTGCGGGGCGGCGCCTGGCCCCGCGTTCCTGGTGTCGGCGCGGATCCTGCAGGGCTGCGCGGCGGCGCTGATGGCGCCGCAGGTGCTGACGCTGATGAGAGCCCTCTACCAGGGCGCCGACGGGGCGAAGGCCTTCGGCTGGTACGGCACGGCGGTCGGCCTCGCGGGCGTCGGCGGCCAGGTCATCGGCGGCACGCTGGTCGCGACGGACCTGGCCGGGCTGGGATGGCGGACCTGCTTCCTGGTCAACGTCCCGATCGGCCTCCTCGCCCTAGCCTCCGCCCGACGCCTGCTCCCCAACCCGTTCACCACAGCTCCCGGAAGCCCCGCGCCCGTCACGAACGTCCCCGAACCGGTCACCGCCACCTCAAAACCCCCGGAACTCGCCAACCCCAGACCGACGCGCCACGGGCCAGCCCACCCCAGACCTGCGCACGTCAGCCCGACGCACCCCGAACCCACACACCCCCAACGCAAGCACCCCGAACCCATGCACCCCGAACCCACGCATCCCGGGCCGACGCACACCGGGCCGTCGGGCCGGAGGCTCGACCTCGTGGGAGCGGCCATGGTGGCCACGGGCCTGGTGGCGATCGTCTTCCCGCTTGCCCACGGCCGAGAAGCCGGATGGCCCGCCTGGTCATGGGCCTGCCTGGCCGCCTCGTTCCCGCTCATGGCCGCGTTCGTCGCCAGGCAGAAGCGCCTCGACGACCCCCTGCTCGACCTGGCCGTGTTCAGGAACCGCGGGTTCGTGCTCGGGCTGGCCGCCGTAGCGCTCCTGTTCGGCACCTCGTCGGGTCTGTCGTTCCTGCTCGCCCTTTACCTGCAGGACGGCAGGGGACTGAGCCCGATGGCCTCCGGCGCGGTGTTCACAGCGGTCAACGCCGGATTCTTCGCCGCCTCGCTCTGCGCCGGCCGCGGCACGAGCACCAACCGCGACACGGGCTCCAAGCGCGGCACACCGGTCCGGCCGGGCGGACGGCTCCCCGTGGCGGGTGCCCTCAGCCTCGCGGCGGGACTGCTGTGGAACTTCCAGGCGGTCGGCGGCCCGGCGGGCGCGCTGCTCCCCGGGCTCTTCATGGCGGGAGCAGGGATGGGCCTGGTGATGTCGCCGCTGCTGTCGATGGTCCTGGCCTCGGTACGGCAGGCGCACGCGGGCGCGGCGGCCGGTGTGCTGGGAACCGTGCAGGAGGTCGGCGGCGTTCTCGGCGTCACGGTGGTCGGCCTGGTGTTCTTCGGCGCGCTCGACGCCACCGGCTGGACGGACGCGGCCAGGGCAGGGCTCGCGGTACTGGTCGTGCTGGCGCTGGGATCCTCGGTGCTGATCTGGCGGCTGGTGGAGACGGGGGCCGCGGTCCGTGACGGCGAGCGGCCCCGCGCTCCCGAGGAGCGTCCCTTGGACAGAGGGCTGTCAGTGACCGCGGAGGCGCCAGGGCCCGCTTGCCGTACAGACGGGAGGAGGGAGAGCGGCGCGGACCTCGTCGGCGCCGCCCACCGGTGACCGGACGCCCTGGGAAGGGACGCCCGGATTCCGGGCGCCCTGAATGGGGCGCCCGGGTGGGGATCAGCCCTCGGCCTTGAGCCAGCTCATCATCGGCCGCAGCTTGGCGCCGGTCTTCTCGATCGGGTGCTCGGCCAGCTCCTCGCGGTAGCGCGTGAACTCCTTCTGCCCGCCCTCGAACTCCTCGACCAGCTGGCGCGCGAAGGTGCCGTCCTGGATCTCGGCCAGGATGCGCTTCATCTCCTTCTTGGTCTCCTCGGTGACCACGCGCGGGCCGCGGGTGTAGCCGCCGTACTCGGCGGTGTCGGACACCGACCAGTACATCTTGGAGATGCCGCCCTCGTACATGAGGTCGACGATCAGCTTCATCTCGTGGAGGCACTCGAAGTAGGCGACCTCGGGCTGGTAGCCGGCCTCGATCAGCGTCTCGAAGCCCGCCTTGATCAGCTCGGACACGCCACCGCAGAGGACGGCCTGCTCGCCGAACAGGTCGGTCTCGGTCTCCTCGGTGAAGGTCGTCTTGAGGGCGCCCGCGCGGGTGCCGCCGATGCCCTTGGCGTAGGACAGGGCCAGGTCGAAGGCCTTGCCGGAGGCGTCCTTCTCCACCGCGACGAGGCACGGCACACCGCGGCCCGCCTGGTACTGGCGGCGGACGAGGTGGCCGGGACCCTTCGGGGCGACCATGGCGACGTCGACGCCCTCGGGCGCCTCGATGAGGCCGTAGCGGATGTTGAGGCCGTGGCCGAAGAAGAGCGCGTCGCCCTCCTGCAGGTTCGGCTTGATGTCGTTCTCGTAGATGCCGCGCTGGAGGTGGTCGGGCGCGAGGATCATGATGAGGTCGGCCTCGGCGGCCGCCTCGGCGGGGGTGACCACGCGCAGGCCCTCGGCCGCGGCCAGGTCCCTGCTCTTGGAGGTCTCGGGCAGACCCACGCGGACGTCCACACCGGAGTCGCGCAGGGAGAGGGCGTGGGCGTGGCCCTGGCTGCCGTATCCGATGACGGCCACGACCCGCCCCTGGATGATCGACAGGTCGGCCTGGTCGTCATAGAAGATCTCGGTCACGTGCATATACCTTTCAGGCGGTACGGTCCAGTGCCCTGAGGGACCGGTCGGTGATGGAGCGGGCGCCGCGGCCGATGGCCACCATGCCCGATTGGACGAGTTCCTTGATGCCGAACGGCTCCAGCACCTTGATGAAGGCCTCGAGCTTGTCCGGGGTGCCGGTGACCTCGATGGTCACCGCGTCGGACGCGACGTCGACGCAGCGGGCCCTGAACAGCTGGACCAGTTCGAGGACGTGCGACCTGGTCTCGGCGTCGGCCTTCACCTTGATCAGCATGAGCTCGCGCTGCACCGACTGGGAGTTGTCGAGCTCGACGATCTTGAGGATGTTCACGAGCTTGTTGAGCTGCTTGGTGACCTGCTCCAGCGGGAGCTCCTCGACGCTGACCACGATCGTCATGCGGGAGATGTCGGAGTGCTCGGTCGGCCCGACAGCCAGGGAGTCGATGTTGAAGCCGCGCCTGCTGAACAGGGAGGACACACGGGCCAGGACGCCCGGCTTGTTCTCCACGAGCACGGACAGGGTGTGCCTACTCATCTTCGTTCTCCCACGTCGGCGCCATGTCCCGCGCGATCTTGATGTCGTCGTTGCTCGTGCCGGCGGCGACCATCGGCCACACCATGGCGTCCTGGTGGACCACGAAGTCGACGACCACAGGGCGGTCGTTGATCTCCATGGCCTCCTTGATGACGGCGTCGACGTCTTCGGGCCGCTCGCAACGCAGGCCCACACAACCATAGGCCTCGGCCAGCTTGACGAAGTCGGGGATCCGGAGTTTCGCCTGCAGGTCGGTGTTGGAGTAGCGCTGGTCGTAGAAGAGCGTCTGCCACTGCCTGACCATGCCGAGGTTACCGTTGTTGATGACCGCGATCTTGACGGGCACGCCCTCGATCGCGCAGGTCGCCAGCTCCTGGTTGGTCATCTGGAAGCAGCCGTCGCCGTCGATCGCCCAGACGGTCGCGCCTGGCTGTCCCATCTTCGCGCCCATCGCGGCGGGGACGGCGAAGCCCATCGTGCCGAGGCCGCCCGAGTTGATGAACCTGCCGGGGTTCTCGTAGTCGATGAACTGCGCGGCCCACATCTGGTGCTGTCCGACGCCGGCGACGAAGTAGGTCTCGGGGCCGGAGATCGCGCTCAGCCGCTCCATGACGTACTGCGGAGCCAGCGAGCCGTCGGCGAACTCCTCGTAGCCGAGCGGGTAGGTCTCCTTGTAGCCGTTGAGCGTCTTCCACCACTCGGTGTAGTCGCCCTTGCGGGCCTCCGCCTCGACGGCCCCGATCATCTCGGTGATGACCTCGCGGCAGTCGCCGACGATCGGCACGTCCGCGTGACGGTTCTTGGAGATCTCCGCGGGGTCGATGTCGGCGTGGACGATCTTCGCGTGCGGGGCGAAGGTGGACAGCTGTCCCGTGACGCGGTCGTCGAACCGCACGCCCAGTCCGATGATCAGGTCGGACTGCTGGAGCGCGCCGACGGCCGAGACGCTGCCGTGCATTCCGGGCATGCCCATGTGCTGCGGGTGGCTGTCGGGGAAGGTGCCGCGCGCCATCAGCGTGGTGACGACGGGGATGCCGGTCAGCTCGGCCAGCCGCAGGAGCTCGGCCGACGCGCGCGCCTTGTGGACGCCGCCGCCGACGTAGAGGACGGGCCGCCTGGACTCGGCGATGAGCTTGGCCGCCTCGCGGATCTGCTTGGAGTGCGGTCTGGTCACCGGGCGGTAGCCGGGCAGCTGCATGACGGGCGGCCAGACGAAGGCGGTGTCGGCCTGCAGCGCGTCCTTGGAGATGTCGACGAGGACGGGGCCTGGGCGACCCGTGGAGGCGATGTGGAACGCTTCCATGATCGTGCGCGGGATGTCGGCCGCGTCGGTGACCAGGAAGCTGTGCTTGGTGATCGGCATGGTGATGCCGGAGATGTCCGCCTCCTGGAAGGCATCCGTGCCGATCATGCTGCTGGCGACCTGGCCGGTGATGGCCACGATGGGCACCGAGTCCATGTAGGCGTCGGCAATGGGGGTCACCAGGTTCGTGGCGCCGGGACCGCTGGTCGCCATGCACACCCCGACCTTGCCCGTCGCCTGGGCATAGCCCTCTGCCGCGTGGCCGGCGCCCTGCTCGTGCCTTACAAGCACGTGACGGACCTTGGTCGAGTCGTAGAGGGGATCGTAGGCGGGAAGGATGGCGCCGCCAGGGATCCCGAACACGGTGTCGACTCCGACGTGCTCCAGCGCCCTCACAAGGGCCTGTGCACCTGTCATCCGTTCGGTCATCGCTCGTTCCTTGCGTGGCTTTGAGCACTGAGGACATAAAAAATGCCCCGCCCGCACAGTGGGTGCGGGGCTGGGGCGGCGCGCAGGTCGAAGTGCTTCGCTAACGGCCTGCGCGCCGGCGAAGTACTACGAGAATCTCACTGCGAAGCATGAGACACACCATAGCCGTTCCTAGGGCCACTGTGTCAATTTGGTGGAACACGAGTCTCACGATCCGAGACTGGTGAGATTGGTCCGCATGAGCGAGTCGACACCGCGCGCCGCCATCGGCCTGGCCACGAGGTAGCCCTGACCGCGGGTGCAGCCCATCTCCCTCAGCAGCTCCAGCTGCTCGGGCCGCTCGATGCCCTCGGCCACGACGATCAGCCCGAGATCGTGGCCGAGCCTGACGATCGTGCGGGTGAGCAGGGTCAGCGTCTCGTCACGGCCGAGGCCCGAGACGAACGAGGGGTCAATCTTGATCATGTCGACGGGCAGCTGGCGCAGGAACGCGAGCGAGGCGTAACCCGTGCCGAAGTCGTCGATGGCCAGCCGCACGCCGAGGGCGCGCAGCTCCGACAGCCTGCTGATCGTCTCCTCCGCGTCCTCGACCAGCATCTCCTCGATCACCTCGAGGGTGAGCGCGGAGGCGGGCAGGCCGCTCTCCTCCAGCGCCTCCGAGATGGTCTCGACGAAGCGGGGCGCGGTGATCTGCCTGGCCGACAGGTTGAGCGACAGCCCGATGTCCCACGAGGACGCGCGCCACGCGGCCACCTCACGGCAGGCCTCGCGCAGGATCCACTCGCTCAGCGGCACGATCAGCCCGGTGTCCTCGGCGGGGCCGAGGAACTGCTCGGGCGGCACGAACACCGACCCTCGCCACCACCGCACCAGCGCCTCGACCGCGGTCACCCGCGAGGTGGCCAGGTCGACGACCGGCTGGTACTCGATCGCGAACTGCTCTTCCACCAGCGCGCGGTGCAGGTCGGCGGCCAGTTCGAGCCTGCGCACCACGTCGGCGTGCATGTGCGCGGCGAACACCTCGACCCTGCGCCCGCCCAGCTCCTTGGCTCGTGCCATGGCCACGTCGGCGTTGCGGATCAGGTCGCCGGCCGGCACGCCGTCCTCGGCGAAGGCCACGCCCACGCTCGCGGTCAGGGCCACGTCGCGGTCGGCCACCCTGAACGGGTCCTGCGAGACCGCCCGCACCAGCCGCTCGGCCACGTCGACCGCGACCTGCGCCGCCTCGGGGCCCGTCTCCACCAGCACGGCGAACTCGTCGCCGCCCCAGCGCGCCAGCGTGTCGTCGGGCCGTACAGCGCCGCGAAGGCGACGCGCGGCCTGCCCGAGGAGGTAGTCGCCGCTGGCGTGCCCCACCGAGTCGTTGACCGAGGTGAACCCGTCGAGATCGAGGAAGATCACCGCGGTGCGCCCCGCCTGCCTGCCCTCCAGCACCTCGCGGGTGCGCTCCTCGAAGTAGGAGCGGTTGGGCAGGCCCGTGACGCCGTCGTGGAAGGTCAGGTGGGCGACCTGGTTGCGCAGCGCCTCCTCGTCGCTCACGTCGCGGGTGGTGACCAGCAGCAGCTCCTCGCCGTGCACGTGGCGGGTCGCCACGGACTCGGTGGGCCGCCAGGTGCCGTCGGCCGCCCGCACCCTGCAGGCGATCAGGCAGGCGCCGGGCGCCTCCGAGTCCTCCTCCAGGCCCATCTGGCGCAGCGCCAGCTGGATGCCGGGCACGTCTTCCGGGTGGATGTAGTCGAAGATCGACCCGCCGACCAGGTCGTCGGGGTGGTAGCCGTAGGTCACCTCGACGCCCGCGCCCATCTCGCGCACGACGCCCTCGTAGTCGCACAGCAGGACCACGTCGCCGGTGCTCTCGGCCAGCTCACGCAGCTGGCGGTCGCCGAGCACGACGAGGTGGCGCATGCGGGCGGTGGCGGTGATCAGCACGAACACGCGCACGGCCAGGATCACCACCACGGAGGCGGCGATCAGGGCGACGCCCGTGACGGGCGGGCCCTTCAGGTTGAGCAGCATCGCGCCCGCGGCGATCACGACCAGGCACAGCGGCACGGTGGCGATCAGGGTGGCGGCGACCTGGCCCGTGGGCGCCTTCGACTCCTCGTCGGCGACGTCGAGGAGCCTCGACGACCTGCCGCTCCACGGCAGGGCGGCCAGCAGCAGGAAGACGACGGGCGCGAGCAGGAGGGCCCACCTGGGCGGGTCGACGCCGCCGAGCCTGGCGACCGCGCCGGCGAGCTCGCCGATCGTCGCGGCAGCGAGCACGGCGAGGCCCGCGAGGGCGAACGGCCAGAGCGGGGACCGCGCGGTGACGACCACGGGCCCCACGGCGCAGGTCACCAGCAGGCTGACCAGCGCGGGCAACAGCGTGATCATGAAGGTCGAGGAGTCGCCGACGTCGACATAGAGCGGCTTGAGCGCGATCACCCAGCTGATCAGGAAGAGGGCGGCGGCGCACAGGTAGGCGTCGGTCAGCTGTCTCAGCACGACGCGCGCGTGCGTGGGCCGTCCCGCCGCCAGCACGCACCCCCCTGCGAGCAGCACGGTGGCGACGAGGACGAGGAGGTCGGAGAAGTTGACCGCCAGGCTGGAGCCTGCCGCGACGGGGCGCAGCACCACACCGAAGAGCCAGACCACCGCGGCCGAGCCGAGCCATCGCACGGCGGGCCTGTGCTGGGGCGCCATCCGCACCGAGGCGACCAGCAGCGAGACGGCGGCCAGCAGCGCGGCCAGCCCTCCCGCGACCGCGGCGGTCGCCAGGGCAGGCGCGCCCGCGAGGAGGGCGGCGGCCAGGCCCGCCACACCTGTCGCGGCTGCGCCGGCCAGCGGCGCCCGTGGATCACGCCAGCGGATCAATGTCGTTGCCCATCCCGTGTCAAGTCAGCTCACGTGACTGCCGGAGTTCGGCAGTCGCACATCGCCAGTGTGTGCTCTTCCGGGTGTGCGGGGGACGACAACCGGGGAGTCGTCACCGATCTGATAACCATGAGGACCACTTTGCTCCGAAGATCGCCTTGACAACGGGTCATGGATGGCTGTCGCGGAATCATCGATGACGACCACCGTACGCACCGAAGGTCACGAGGCAGACACGTTCGGGAATCCCTTTGTCAGTACGACTCCGTGATCACGTGATTCAGCGGCTCGCCCGCCAGGTATCGCAGCAGCTGAGAGCGGATCAGGCGCAGCGAGCGGCGGGTGGAGGCGGGTGTGCTGCCCGCCACGTGCGGAGTCAGCAGCACTCCTGGCGCGTTCCAGAGCGGGTGCCCCTCGGGCAGCGGCTCGGGGTCCGTCACGTCGAGCGCGGCGCGCAGCCGTCCGGAGACGAGCTCGGCGACCAGCGCGTCGGTGTCGACCACCGCGCCCCTGGCGGCGTTGACCAGCAGCGCCCCGTCCTTCATGCGAGAGAGGAAACCGGCGTCGACCATGCCTGTCGTGGTGGAGGTCGCGGGGACCAGCAGCACCACGACGTCGGCGTCGGGAAGGAGCGTGTCCAGTTCCTCCATGGGGTGGACGCCCTCGCGGGCCGTCCTGGCCACCCTGACCACCTCGACCTCGAACCCCTCGAGCCTGCGTTCGAGCGCCGCGCCAATGGATCCGTAGCCGACGATCAGCACCCGGGCGTCGGCCAGCACGTCGGTGTAGTGGTAGGTCCACTCGCCCCTGCGCTGCGCGTCCACGAAGGCAGGGAAGTCTCTCAGCACCGCGATCATCGCGCCGACCGCCCACTCAGCCGTGCCCGCGTCGTGCACGCCTCGCGCGTTGCACAGCGTCACGCCATGGGGCAGGTGCGGCCGGTACGGCTCCACGCCCGCCGTCACGGTCTGCACCAGCCGGAGCCGCTTCATCCTGGCCATGAGCCCGGGGGTGTCGCGCACGGGGATCAGCGGCGGGATCCACACCTCGACCTCGTCGGCCCCCTCGGGAGCCGGACCACGGCCGTCGAAGACGACGCACTCCACATCGGGCAGATCGGCCAGGACTTCAGCGGCGGCCTCGGACGGCACCCAGATCTTCATACGCGGAACTTTATGGGGAAGAGGCGAGTATGGGGCACATGAGGTCCATCTTCACGATCATGATCGTCGCGACACTGGCCGCGGGGTGCGCCGCGGCGCCCGCCGAGGTCGGCGGCGAGGTGCGCCCCGCCGGTACGGCGACGCCGACGACCACGCCCGGCCAACCCCGCACGATCGCCAAGGGACTGCGGGTGCCGTGGTCGATCGCGTTCCTGGACGGTGGCGACGCGCTGGTCGCCGAGCGCGACCGCGCCCGGCTGCTGCGCGTGACGGCCGCGGGCAGGGTCACCTCGCTGGGCGCGATCAAGGGGGTCCAGCCCGACGGCGAGGGCGGGCTCATGGGCGTGGCGGTGAAGGGCGAGCGGGTCTTCCTGTACTACACCGCGGCCTCCGACAACAGGATCGTCCGCTACCGCCTCACCGGCGGCCGGCTCTCGGACGCCAAAGTGATCGTCAAGGGGATCCCGAAGGGAGCCATCCACAACGGGGGGCGGCTCGCGTTCGGACCCGACGGGTTCCTGTACGCGACCACGGGCGAGACCGGCGACAGGAGGCTGGCCCAGGACCGCGGCTCGCTGGGCGGCAAGATCCTGCGCGTGACCGAGGACGGCGCGCCCGCGCCAGGCAACCCGTTCGGCACCCTGGTCTACAGCTACGGTCACCGCAACGTGCAGGGCCTGGCCTGGGACCCGGCAGGACGGCTGTACGCCTCGGAGTTCGGCTCCAGCTCCCACGACGAGGTCAACCTGATCAAGGCGGGAGGCAACTACGGCTGGCCGGAGGTGGAGGGCGTCGGCTCCGACCCCGGCTTCGTCAACCCGATCGTCACCTGGCGCACCTCGGCGGCCTCCCCTTCGGGCATGGCCTACGCGAAGGGCTCGCTGTGGGTGGGCGCGCTGCAGGGCAAGCGGCTGTGGCAGGTGCCGCTGGGCGAGGACGGCGAGGACGGCGCGGCCGGCACGCCGGTGGCCCGCTTCAAGGGCACGTACGGCAGGCTGCGGGCCGTCACGCCGGCCCCTGACGGGACCCTCTGGGTGGGGACGAGCAACTACGACGGCAGGGGCGACCCCCGTCCCGGCGACGACAGGATCCTCTCGGTCCCGCTGAGCTGAGGCCGGGCCCCTGACCGCTACTCCAGGTCGTCGGTCTGCGGCTTCACGCAGGTGACCTGCGGCGACATGCGGTAGGTGGTGGTCTTCCTCTCCCGCTTGACCTCGGCCCCGTCCTTGGTGATCACCCGCGTCACGTCGATCGTGAACCCGTCGTGCGCCTCCTGCGGCTTGCAGTCGGGGCTGTCGTCCTCCTTCTTCGTGAAGGGGACGTAGTTGCGCTTCGGCGAGGTGATGGACTCGACCTTGTCGTACCGCTTGGTGCTCCAGAGCGAGACCGTGATCGAACGGGCCGTGTAGGAGGTCTTCACCAGCACGCCGTACGGGGAGTCGTTCTTCCACTTCAGGTCCACGGTCGGCCAGAAGACCGTCGCCTCCCGCCCCGGCGGGTACCTGGAGATCCAGTAGATGTGCGCCAGGTGTTCGACGTCCTCGAACCCGCCGAAGTAGGCCGCGTTGTACATCGTGGTGGCGAACTGCGAGACGCCGCCGCCGACGCCGTCCTCCATCTTGCCCGCGACGATCTGCCCCGCGGGGACGTAGCCCTTGGCCGCGGTCCGCTCGCCGACGACGCCGTTAATGGAGAAGGTCTCTCCCGGCTTGACGATGTAGCCGTCAAGGGTCCTGGCCATCAGCTGGATGTTGGTCACGCGCGCCGCGCAGCAGGGGTGCTCGGTCGTGGAGAAGCTGACCTTCTCCTTGATGCCCATCCCGCGCAGCTCGCTGTCGGTCATGCGCGGCGCGACGACCGCCAGCTCCACCGGGATGGTACGGCTGCCGCCCGTCTTCAGCGCCTCGGCCACGTCGGCGGCGAGCTTCTTGTCGTCGACGCCCTTGCCCTTGCGCGCGTGAACGAGCTTGAGCCGGTCGCCCACGACGTCGTAGGTGGCATCGCGCGGCGCCTGGGCGGCGTCGATCAGCTGGCTCTCGATCCCCGCGATCGCCTGACGCGCGTCGAAGCGGGGTTCGAGCCCGCCCTCGCCGTCGGAGACGAAGGTGAGGTTGGCGGCGATGCCGGCGACGGGGATCTGCGCCTGCTTGCCGTCCCTGGTCAGGGTGATCGGCCCGGACAGCGCGTTGGCCGCGGTGGCGGCGGCGGCCTTGACCTCGGCGGGTTTGGTCGTGGGCTCGTCGGTCTTGACGGGCAGGGTCACGCTCCCGTGCGAGCCGAGGAAGGCCTCGCCGATCAGCTTGACCGCGGCCGCCTGGTCGAGGACGCGCCCTTCGCGCGGGGTGACGGTGACGGGCTGGAGTCCCTTGAAGGCGACCTTGCCCTCTCTCGCCTTCTGGTCGTACTTGGCGGCCAGCGCCTCGACCGTCCTGGCGAGCTGGGCGGACTCGATGGTCACCTTCGGCTCGATCTCCGTGGTGCCGGTCAGCGCCCGCCACACCTCGATGGGGCTGGGGAAGCCGCTCGGCGCCTGCTCGATCGTGCCGACGACGTTGAGCTCGACGCCCGCCTCGTCGGACTCGATGGTCTCCTTGCGGCCGTTCACCTCGACCTTGAGCGGCTGATCGATCTTGGGCGCCAGCTCGTCGCGGAGCTTGTCGGCGGCCTCGGTGACGGTCAGCCCGCCGATGTCGACGCCGTCGACCTTGGTGCCAGGCAGCACCGAATCCGACATGATCACCGCGGGGACCAGGTATGCCAGGGCCACCAGCACCGCGACCACGATGGCGATCGCGGGCAGCAGGCGGCCGCGCCTGGGCGGAGGCGGCGGCGGAGGCTCGGAGAAGGACTGGCGTTCCTGCAGGCCGAAGACGGGCGGTGGCGGAGGTGCAGGCTCGTAGTCCTGCCCTCCGGCCATCGGCCACGGCTGCGGCGGCGGCGCGACGGGAGGTAGCGCGGTGGGCCCGACGGGCCGTGGGTCCTGGCGGCCGGTGGAGCCGTAGATGTCGGGCGAGACGCCTGGAGGCAGCCCGCCGACGCGCGGCTTCCTGCCGCCGCCCGGCGGAGGAGTCGGCACCGAGGCGAACGGGTCGGTCGGTGGGTCGATCGGTCGGGCGTTCGCCACGCCTCAATCTCCTCCCAATCCGCTGCCTTTCCTCAGGAAACACTAAGGCACCGGTGATGCGATATGTACCTTGAATCAGGACATCCAGCGGTAGCGGTGCTCCGGTCGGCCCGTCGTGCCGTACCTGGGGCGTAGCTCCGCCTTGCCCGCGGCACAGAGGTATTCCAGGTAGCGGCGGGCGCTGACTCTGGACAACCCGGTCAGCGTGGCGGCCTCGCTGGCCGAAAGATCGCCCCCGGCCTCGCGCAACGTGTCGGCGACGAGTGCGCACGTCGCCGAGGACAGGCCCTTGGGCAGGGGCGCCCTCGTGACGCCGAACAGGCGGTCGATGTCGTCCTGCCGTACCTCGGGGCCGATGGTGGTGAACTGCTTGCGCGTGTCGGCGTACTGTGCGAGCCGCTCGGCCAGCGCGGCCGAGGTGAAGGGCTTGATCAGGTAGCTGATCGCGCCGCCGCACATGGCCGCTCTGACGGTCGGCAGGTCGCGGGCCGCGCTGATCATGAGGACGTCGACGCCGCTCAGCCTGTTCAGCACCTCCAGGCCCGACATGTCGGGCAGGTAGATGTCGAGCAGAACCAGGTCGGGATGGTGCTCGGCCACCGCGTCCAGCGCCTCGGCGCCGGTGTGGGCGCTGCCGACGACCTCGAAGCCCTGCAGCTTCGCCACGTAACCGCTGTGGATGCGGGCCACCATGAAGTCGTCGTCGACGACGAGCACCCTGACGGTCATGGCAGCAGCGCCGTGAACACGGCGCCTCCCGAGTTGTGGACACGCACCCAGCCGCCCCTGCGCAGGCACGCCTGCCTGGTCAGGGCGAGGCCGAGCCCGCGCGGCCCAGAGTGCGCGGCCTTGGTGGTGAATCCTTCCCTGAAGACCTCTTCGACCAGGTCGGGGGTGATGCCGGGACCGGAGTCGCCGACCCGCACGCGCAGTCCCTCCCGTGTGGCCACGACGGAGACCTCGATCGTGCCGGGCGCGCCGTCGAGCGCGTCGAGCGCGTTGGCCACCAGGTTGCCGACGACGAGCACGGCGTCCTGCGGGTCGTCGATCGCGTCCTGCGGCACGCAGGTGTCGTCGGCCAGCACGAGCGTCGCGCCGCGCTCGGCCGCCTCCGCCGACTTGGCCAGCAGCAGCGCGGCCAGCGTGGGGTCGGCGACGCGCTCGCGGATGCCCGTCGCGTAGGTGCTGCGCGTGGTCCTGGTGATGAAGCTGATCGCCGCGTCGTGCTCGCCCAGCTCCAGCAGGCCGACGACCGTGTGCATGCGGTTGGCGAACTCGTGGGCCTGCGCCCTCAGCGCCTCCGTCGTGGAGCTGGCCGAGTCGAGCTCGCGGGCCAGCCGTACGAGCTCGGTCCTGTCGCGCAGGGTGATCACCCAGCCGCGCTGCCGGCCTCGCACGGACACGGGGGTGCGGTTGAGCACCAGCACGCGCTCGCCGTGCAGCACGATCTTGTCCTCGCCCGGGTCGGCGCCGCCGAGCACGTCGCGCATGCGCTCGGAGACCGGCATGTCGGTCAGGTCGCCGCCCACCTCGCCGAGCAGCTCGCGGGCGGCGTCGTTGACCAGCGTCACCCCGCCCTTCATGTCGAGCGCGAGCACGCCTTCCTTCACGCCGTGCAGCACGCCCTCTCGCTGCTCCAGGAGCTTGGCGATCTCGCCGGGTTCGAGGCCGAAGATCTGCCTGCGGACCCTGCGGGCGAGGAGCGCGGCCGCGACCGATCCCGCCACCAGCACGGCCAGCGCCGTCCACAGCAGCGGCGCGAGTACGGCGGCGACCTGCGCGTCCACCTTCTCCACGAGCACCCCGACCGAGGTGAGCCCGATGATCGTGCCGTACTCGTCGAGGATCGGGGCCTTGCCCCGCACCGTCGTGCCGATCGTCCCCGTCTCCACCCCGACCCACTTCTCGCCCGTCCTCAGGACCGTCGAGCCGTCGGTGGACAGCCGCTTGCCGATGAGCGCGGCGTTGGGGTGGGCGTAGCGCTTCTGCTCCCTGTTGGCGATCACGACGTAGTCGGCGCCGGTCTCCAGCTGGACCCCGGCCGCGATCGGCTGCAGGAGCGCGGACGGATCCTGCGCGGCGAAGGCCTCACGCACCTGCGGCATGCCCGCCACCGCTTCGGCGATGGCCAGCGCCCGCTGCTGGTACTGCGAGTCGAGCTGCCTGCGGGTGTGCTGAGCCCACACGACGGCCGTGCCGCTGACGGCGAGCACGACGATCACCATCTGCAGCACGAAGAGTTGCGTGCCGAGTCTCACAGGGCCCATGGAAGCACCCGCAGGTCACACGAGGGTCGCGACCAATATGACCTTTACGACGGCAAACGCGTAAAGGCTGGACTGGAGGGGATGTCCGTTTCACCATCCAGTATTCGAGATTGTGACACCCCCCCTCCTTGGAGTGATCATGCGACTCCGCATACTCGCCACCATCGCCGCCCTCTCCGTCGCGGCACTGACCGGCTGCGGCCAGCAGGGCGCGGGCGGCGGCGGCACCGGCTCGCTGCGCATCATGGCGCCCGCCGCCGTCGGCGGCGGATGGGACCAGACCTCCCGTACGGCGGAGCAGGCGCTCAAGTCCGTCGACCCTCAGCGCAAGATCGAGGTCTTCAACGTGCCCGGCGCGGGCGGCACGATCGGCCTGGCCCAGCTCGCGGGCGAGAAGGGCAACGGCAACATGCTCATGACCATGGGCCTGGTCATGGTCGGCGCGATCGAGCAGAACAAGTCCAAGGTCACGCTCGCGGACACGACGCCGATCGCCAAGCTGACCGAGGAGTACGAGATCGTCGTCGTGCCCGCGGACTCGCCGCTGAAGACGCTGGCCGACCTGGTGGCCGCGTGGAAGGCCGACCCCGCGAAGGTGTCCGTCGCGGGCGGCTCGGCGGGCGGTACCGACCACATCCTGGCGGGTCTGATGGCCAAGGCAGGCGGCGTCGACCCCAAGCAGGTCAACTACATCGCCCACTCGGGCGGCGGCGAGGCGCTGAACGCGCTGCTCGGCGGCAAGGTCACGATCGGCGTGTCCGGTGTCGGCGAGTTCGCCGAGCACGTGAAGTCCGGCAAGCTGCGCGCGCTGGCCGTCTCCGCGCCCGACCGCATCGACTCCGTCGACGCGCCGACGCTGAAGGAGGGCGGGCTCGACGTCGAGCTGGCCAACTGGCGCGGGTTCGTCGCGCCCGCCGGGCTGAGCGACGCCGACAAGAAGGCGCTCACCGACCTGGTGACCAAGATGCACGACTCGAAGGCGTGGAAGGACGCGGTGGCCAAGAACGGCTGGATCGACGCCTTCCAGACCGGGCAGCAGTTCGCCGACTACCTGAACGCCGAGCAGGTCCGCGTCAAGGCCGTCATCGCCGAGATGGGGCTCGTCTCCTGATGTCCTCCCCGCACGAGCAGGACGGCGCCACCCCCCGTGGTGCCGTCCCCGCGCTCCCTGACTCGGGTTCGGCCGGCCGTACCGGCCCGCCGAACCCCCCGTCGGGCGACTCCCCCGCCCACCACGCATCCTCCGATGCCACCTCGGCCGGTGACCGGGGAGAGGCGCAGGGCAAGAAGCACGGGTGGTGGCGCCCGGAGATGGGACTGTCCCTCATCGTCCTCGTCCTCGGCGTGCTCGTCATCGTCGGCACCCTCGACGTCTCCGCCGCCAGCTCCGCTCTCGGCCTGGGCCCCAGGTTCTTCCCCATCCTGGTCGGCAGCGCCCTGATCGTCATCGGCGCCTTCTACACCCTCGACGTCGCACGCGGCGGCCGGGGCGACCCCGAGGAGAGCGAGGACATCGACGCCGACGCCCCCGCGGACTGGAAGAGCGTCGGCCTGGTCAGCGGCATCTTCCTGGCCTTCACCGCCGTCCTCACCACCCTCGGCTGGGTCATCTCCGCTTCGCTGCTGTTCTTCGGCCTCTCCGTCGCCCTCGGCGCCGAGAGCAAGGTCAAGGCCGCGATCGTCGCCGTCGTCATCGGTCTGGTCTCCTACCTGGCCTTCGTCAACGGCCTGGGCGTCACCCTGCCGGCCGGCCTGCTCCAGGGGGTGATCTGAGTGGATTCACTCCAGCTCCTCCTGGACGGCTTCGCCACCGCCCTCACGCCGATCAACCTGCTCTACGCGCTCGTCGGCGTCACCCTCGGCACGCTCGTCGGCGTCCTGCCGGGCATCGGCCCGGCCATGACCGTCGCGCTCCTGCTGCCGATCACCTTCACCGTGCCTCCGGCCAGCGCGTTCATCATGTTCGCCGGCATCTACTACGGCGGCATGTACGGCGGGTCCACCACCTCCATCCTGCTCAACACGCCAGGCGAGTCGTCCTCAATGATCACCGCGCTGGAGGGCAACAAGATGGCCAGGCGGGGCAGGGCCGCGCAGGCGCTGGCCACCGCCGCCATCGGCTCGTTCGTCGCGGGCACGATCGCCACGGCCCTGCTGGTCGTCGCCGCCCCCGCGGTGGTCGACTTCGCGATCTCCTTCGGCCCCGAGGACTACTTCGCGCTTGCCGTGCTGGCCTTCACCGCGGTCTCCTCGGTGCTGTCGCGCTCCATGGTTCGCGGCCTGGCCTCCCTCGGACTCGGCCTGGTCATCGGACTGATCGGCATCGACGAGCAGACCGGGCAGGCCCGTCTCACGCTCGGCATCCCCCAGCTGCTCGACGGCATCGACGTGGTGATCGTCGCGGTCGGCCTGTTCGCGCTGGGCGAGGCGCTCTACGTCGCCTCCAGGCTGCGGCACGCCAGCCCCGAGGTGGTGCCCGTGGGCCGCGCGTGGATGGGCCGCTCGGACTGGGGCCGCTCGTGGAAGCCGTGGCTGCGCGGCACCGCGCTCGGCTTCCCGTTCGGCGCGCTGCCCGGCGGCGGCGCGGAGATCCCGACGTTCCTGTCCTACGCCGCGGAGAAGAGGCTCGCCCGCGGCGTGGCCAAGGAGGAGTACGGCAAGGGCGCCATCGAGGGCGTCGCGGGGCCCGAGGCCGCCAACAACGCCTCTGCGGCCGGCACGCTCGTCCCGCTGCTCACCCTCGGCCTGCCCACCTCGGCGACGGCGGCGATCCTGCTGGCCGCCTTCCAGCAGTACGGCCTGCAGCCGGGCCCGCAGCTGTTCGACCACAACCCCGCCCTGGTGTGGGGCATGATCGCCTCGCTGTTCATCGGCAACACGATGCTGCTGGTGCTGAACCTGCCGCTGGCCCCGCTCTGGGCCCGTGTGCTGCGCATCCCGCGTCCCTACCTCTACGCGGGCATCGTGCTGTTCGCGGCGCTGGGCGTCTACGCGCTGAAGTCGTCGGCCGTGGACCTGGTGGTGCTGTTCGTGCTGGGCCTGCTCGGCTATTCCATGCGCCGCTTCGGGCTGCCGATCGCCCCCGCGGTGATCGGCATGATCCTCGGCCCGATGGCGGAGATCCAGCTGCGCAGGGCCCTGGCCATCGGTGCGGGCGACGTGACCGTACTGGTCAAGAGCCCGATCGCGGCCGTCCTGCTGAGCCTGGCCGCGCTCGCCCTCCTGACACCCCTGTTCAGGCGACTGTGGGCGCGACGTCATCCCGACGCGGTCATCGGTAACTCCCGATGAGACCCCGGGCATCAGCCCTGGGGAGGCATCGGGAGCGCGGGAGGGCCGTCAAGGCCCGAGCGGTGCGGCGACCTTTCCTGTTCCGCATCACAGCGACCCCTCTCTTGGTATGGTTCAGGTGTTCGGACGGGCTGGTGATAACCAAGCCGGCCTGTCCGGGCCTACCGCCGGGCTGGCGGGATGTGAAGCCTGTGGAGGCCACGTAGGACCGGTCGCCCACCTTCGGGTGTGTGTGGGCAGTCGCCTGTGAAGCAGGAAGATCCGATCCGTGAGGCTTGGAATCCCCCGGATTCATCCATGGGGAGGATGTCAACACACCTGGGTCGCAGCTGGAGTGACCGGCGGTCTTCCTGGGCATCACCCTGGTGGTTCTCGGGATGCGAACGTCGAGGCCCCGCCGGTCCGTCCACCCGGCGGGACCTCCGTCACGTCACCGTTGCCCCCCGCTCTACCGCCGGAAGGCGGTCAGGGTCGCGGGAAAGGTGACGGGTCCGTCCTCGGTTCCCACGGTGACGGTCCCGCCGTCGCAGGTGACCTGTGCCTTACCCGGCACGACGACGGTCAGCAGCGATCGGGCGGCGGGCGAGGTGATCGTGACCGAGGGGACCCGCTTGAGGTAGCCCGGTGAGATCTCGCCCTTGCCCTCCCGCCGGCCACCGATCTGCTTGCACGCGGGCATCTCCAGCTGCACCAGCGTCGGCCTGCTGCCGGGCGCGAGATGCCACAGGTTGCGCAGCGTGTGCCCTTCGGGCACCTCGTCCAGGACGGCCAGCACGTCGCGCCCGTGATTGACCAGCACCTTCCTGGTACGGCTCACGCCGTACGCGTCGTCGGTGAACTCGTAGCTCTGCCTGGTGCGGGTGATGGACGAGCCCACCAGCCGCGTCGCCGTGCCCGGGCGGAACGGCTGCCCCTCGACCACGGGCACGTTGTGCGCCTCGGGGGTCACGGTCCACTTGGGGTAGGCGCCCTTCTCGTAGGAGTGGAAGCCCGCCTCGACCAGGACGTCGCGCCCCTTGGCCTGGTAGGTGACACTCATGTGGTCCTCGTGACCGTGATAGCGGCGCGGCGGGCCGAACCTGATCGAGTAGAACGCCGAGTCGCGCGTCCAGCCGGTCCTGCCGAAGACGTAGCCGCCGTCGAAGACGCCGACGGTGGTCCTCGGGCGGGGGAAGCCGGTGGGCCGCATGTCGGCAGGGCCGTCCCCGATGGCGGTGAGCCGGCCGTCGGGTTGGATGGCGTGCCCGATGTAGGACTCCAGTGCCGCGCGCCTGGCCGACAGCGCGGACGGCACGCCGACGCCGCACTCCTTGATGCTGTGGAAGGCGACGCCGAGCCGCTGGTGGACGTAGACGCCGTAGCGGGGAGCCTGCTCGTGGAGCGTTCCCTGGCCGTCGATGGCGCGCTGCGCCGAGTCGGTCATCCTGCGCAGCGCCAGGTCGCGCCACTCGGCGACGCCGAGCCTGCAGCCGATCCCCAGCAGCGCGATGTCCTGGTCGAGACCGTGGTTGTGCCCGCCCTCGTAGAGCGCGGGGTCGGCCAGGACCTCGGCGTGCTCGACGAGGGAGTCGGACAGCCAGTCGGCCTTCACGTACGTGCTCAGGCAGACCAGCGCGGGCGCGCGCAGCGCGATGGCGTGCTCGGCCCACGCCCACTCGCTGATGCCCGCGCCACCGCGCGGGTTGTCCTTCACCCAGTCGTGGGCCGTCTGCTCGGCCCGCCGCAGAGGTGCGGCGTCGCCCGTGGTCTCGAAGGCCACGACAAGCCTGCCGATCCAGCGCAGCGAATGCAGGTTGAGCGCCCACGAGCGGTTGCGGTACGGATCCATCCGCCAGTCGACGTCGGTGCCGAGCTCGACCGGCGGGAGGCCGAGGAAGGAGATCGGGCCCTTCATGGCGTCGGCGGCGGCGAACTGGCTCCTGTCGCACATCGGCTTGCCTCTGGCGTCGGCCAGACTCGGGCCGCTCGGCCTGACCAGGCAGGAGGTCGCGAGCACGGCGAGCAGCGCCAGGACGATCAGGCGCTTCATGGCTTCTCGTCGGTCCATTCCGCCTCGAGGACGACCTCTGTCATGGCGCCCGTGATCGCCTTGATCACCTGGCCGTCGGCCTGGCTGACGGTCAGCTCGCGCTTCTCCCCACGCACCTCGTAGCTGAAGGTCCAGTTCCCCAGGTAGCGCACGCCCGGCAGGCCGGCCAGCGCCCGATAGGCGGCGGCCCGCACGTCAGGCGGGGCGGGCTTGCTCCACAACAGGCCGCTGAGCGCGTCGGCGACCACGCCGTCACGGTCCTTCTCCGGCACGTCGCGAACGATGCGCTCCACCTCGTCGCGCAGCGTGTCAGGGTCGCGGGGCAGCGCCTCGATCTGGGCCAGCGTCAGCTCGTGCCCGAACATCGTGAAGGGGCCCTTGCCGGTGAACGGAACGGGCTTGCCACCGCCCGCGCCCGGCACGCCGTGCTTGGGCCTGGTGGCGACCCAGGCGCGGCCGTCCCTCGCCACCCACAGTTCCGTGACCTCGGTGCCGTTGATCACACGCTTGATGTGCCAGTAGGCGCCCTTGGTCGCGGGCTGGCGCTCGGTCACGCTCGCCGCGGCCCGCAGGACGTCCGAGCCCTGGTCGGCCGGCCTTCCCGGTACCGCGAAGGCCACGGCGGCGACGGCCGCCACCGCGAGGCTCGCCAGGACCGGCGTCCAGCGCGGGCGTCTCCTGCCGGGTGCGGCCTCGAGCCTGGCCATGACCCTGTCCCTGGCACCGGGGCTCTCCTCGGGCTCGCCGTACAGCTCGCGGATCCGCCGCAGGTCATCCATGGTCGCCCTCCATCGGGTTGGTGCCGCCAAGGGCCTTGCGGAGCTTCTTCCTCGCGCGGTTCAGGCGCGAGCCGACCGTGCCGTACGGAATGCCGAGCGCGGTGGAGATCTCCTCGTGCGACAGTCCGGCGAGCGCGACGAGCAGAAGGACGTCGCGGTCGCCCTTGCCGAGGCGGGCGATGGCGCCGGCCAGGCTGGGTCCGAGGCTCTGCGCGCTGACCCGCACCGCGACCACGTCGGCGAGGCCGGAGACGTCGCGGTCGGCGGACACGCGGTCCATGGCACGCAGCGCCCTGATCTCCGCACGCCTGTGCTTGCCGACCAGGTTGGTGGCGATGCCGTACAGCCAGGACCTGACGCTCGCGCGGCTGGGGTCGTAGCGGTCGCGTTTTCGGAAGGCGGTGAGGAAGGTCTCGGCGACCACGTCCTCGGCGTCGTCGGGGCCGAGCCGCTGGGCGACGTACCTGTGGATCTCCCCGAAGTAGGCGTCGAAGATCTCTCTGAACCCCTCGGGCTCGGTGAGATCAGGGTCGCGCACCGCGGCTGCGGTCATGGGTGGCCCTCCGTGGACGAAAATGTCGATAGGTATCACCCGATCGACGGATTCGCTTTCACGGTCGTCTTCCAGCGGGCCCTCTCCCTTGGGCGCTCACGATCGTCGGCCTGGTCCGCGACGCCAAAAAGCGGGGAACGGCGACCGTTCCCCGCATCTGGCGCACATCATGACAGATGGGCGACTACCGGAGCCTCGGAACCCACCGAGAGCGTCTGAAAGCGGGGCGCGACCCACAGGCCCACCAGCGCCATGACGAGCGTGGCAGCGTAGACCGCCCAGTACCCCTGGCCGACAGCGACGAACAGCGCGCTGGTCACCGCCACCGACACCACCGAGAACACCGACTCGCCGACCTGGAGCGCCGCGCTGTTGACGCCCTGCTCGCCCGGCTTCGACAGCTCCAGCGTCAGCACCGACAGCGTCGGATAGAGCAGGCCCATCCCGAACCCGGTGATGATCCACGCCGGGTAGGCGAACGCGACGGGCACGGCGTCGAAGGTGACGACGCCCATGCTCAGGATGCCGAGCGCGACCGCCGCGGCGCCGCCCAGCAGGTTCGCCGTCCTGCTGAACACCTCACGCCCCTGCAGCCAGGAGGCGATCGACCAGGTCAGCGCGCCACCGGTGAGCGCGAACCCGGCCAGCAGCGGTGACATGCCGCGCTCACTGATCAGCATGAGCGGCACGATCACCTCGGCGGCGAAGAAGGCGCCGACGGCCAGCCCGCGCAGGGCCACGACGGACGGCAGTCCCCTGGCCGCGCGCAGCGTCCCCGCCGGCAGCAGCCTCGGCAGCGCGACCAGCAGCACCACGAGGCCCACGATGAGCAGCGGGAGCCTGCCGTCGCTGCCGTACTGCATGAGGCCCGCGCCCACGGCCGTCAGCGCCGCCCACGCGACCTTCTTGCCGAGGCCGGGGGCGGACTCGGCCTGCCCTCCCATGACCGGCTGGCCCGCCAGCCCGCGCAGCAGGATCAGCGCCGCGATCACGGTCAGCACGGGAACGGACAGGAAGACCCAGCGCCAGCCGAGCGTGTCGACCACCAGCCCGACGATCGCGGGACCGACCATCGACGGCACGACCCACGCCGTGGCGAACAAGGAGAAGATCTTCGGGTGCGACTCCTCGGGGTAGACCCTGGCCACCACCACATAGAGGGCCACACTGACCAGCGAGCCGCCGAACCCCTGCACGAGCCTGCCGACGATCAGCATCTCCATGCTTGAGGCCAGCCCGGCCAGCAACAGGCCGCCGATGAACCCGGCCACTCCCGTCCACAGCGGTGCGGTCGGGCCCTTCAGGTCCGCCCACCGGCCGCCGAGGACCGTGCCCACCACCGCGGCCGCCATCGCGCCGCTGAACGCCAAGCCGTACAGGTGGAGGCCGCCGAGCTCGCGGGCCACGACAGGCATGGCGATCGCCACCGCGATGTATTCGAAGGCCACCAATGAGACCAACGCCACCAGGCCCGCCGTCAGTGATTTGTGCGTCATGCCGATGACGCTACGGTCGAGCCCCTGGTCAGCACATCGTGCGCAGGTCCTAGGCCGCCTACGTACATGGCCCTAGGCACCCCGGCCTCCAGCCGTCCGGGTTCTCGCGCATGGCGACGGAAGGAAGACGACCGGCCCCGGCGCCGCCGGGCGCCGGGGCCGGTCGTCTCGCGGGTCACCTGACCCGCGTTTCCGGTTTCTCGGGGTTACTCGGAGACGCCGAGCTTCTCCAGGATCAGCTCGCGGGCCCGAGCGGCGTCGGCCTTGCCGCGGCTGGCCTTCATGACACCACCGACCAGCGCGCCCACAGCGGCGATCTTGCCGGAGCGGACCTTCTCCACCGCGTCGGCGTTGCCGGCCAGGACGCCGTCGATGATCCCCGCCAGCTCGCCCTCGTCGGCGATCTGCAGGCCGCGGGCCGCGACGACCTCGTCGGGGTCGCCCTCGCCGGCCAGCACGCCGTCGAAGGCCTCGCGGGCCAGCTTGTCGTTCAGCGCGCCCGAGGCGACCAGCTCGGTCACCCTCGCCACCTGCGCGGGGGTGATGGGCAGCTCGGCCAGCGACGTGCCGGTCTCGTTCGCCCTGCGGGCCAGCTCGCCCATCCACCACTTGCGGGCGTCGGCCGCGGGCGCGCCCGCGGCGATCGTGGCCTCCACGATCTCGATGGCGTCGGCGTTGTGCATCGACTCCATGTCGTGGTCGGTCACACCCCACTCGGCCTGCAGGCGCTTGCGGCGCACCGACGGCAGCTCGGGCAGCTCGGCCTTGAGCTTGGCCACCCAGGCGGTGTCGGGCGCGATCGGCACCAGGTCGGGCTCGGGGAAGTAGCGGTAGTCCTGCGCCTCCTCCTTGGACCTGCCGGGCGTGGTCGTGCCGGTGTCCTCGTGGAAGTGGCGGGTCTCCTGGATGATCCTGCCGCCCTCGGCGAGGATCGCCGCCTGCCGCTGGATCTCCCCGCGGACCGACCGCTCGACGCTGCGCAGCGAGTTGACGTTCTTGGTCTCGGTACGGGTGCCCCACTCGGAGGAGCCGCGCGGCATGAGCGAGACGTTGACGTCGAAGCGCATGGAGCCCTCCTCCATGCGCACGTCGGAGACGCCCAGCGAGCGCATGAGCTCACGCAGCTCGATGCCGTACGCGCGGGCCACCTCGGGGGCGAGCTTGTCGGTGCCGGGGATCGGCTTGGTGACGATCTCCACCAGCGGGATGCCCGCGCGGTTGTAGTCGACGATGGAGTAGTCGGCGCCGTGGATGCGGCCGGTCGCGCCACCCACGTGGGTGGACTTGCCGGTGTCCTCCTCCAGGTGAACGCGCTCGATCTCGATCCGCACGGTCTTGCCCTCGACCTCGACGTCGAGGTAGCCGTCGAAGCAGAGCGGCTCGTCGTACTGCGAGATCTGATAGTTCTTCGGCATGTCCGGATAGAAGTAGTTCTTCCGGGCGAAGCGGCACCACTCGGCGATGGAGCAGTTCAGCGCCAGGCCGATCCTGATCGTCGACTCGATCGCCTCGACGTTGGCCACGGGAAGCGACCCGGGCAGCGCGAGACAGGTCGGGCAGGTGTGGGTGTTGGGCGGAGCGCCGAAGGTGGTCGGGCAGCCGCAGAACATCTTCGAGACGGTGCCCAGCTCAACGTGGGTCTCCAGGCCGAGGACCGGTTCGAACCGGTCGAGGGCCTCGTCGTACGCCATGACGCTCACAGTGCGGGAGCCTCCTTCAGCAGCGGGCCGCCCCAGCGGCTCTCCAGGGCCTTCTCGACTGCGGCGCCGACCCTGTAGCAGCGGTCGTCGCCCAGGACCGGGGCCATGATCTGCAGGCCGACCGGCAGGTTGTCCTCGTCGGCGAGGCCGCACGGCACCGACATGGCCGCGTTGCCCGCCAGGTTGGACGGGATCGTGCACAGGTCGGCGAGGTACATCGCCATCGGGTCGTCGGCGCGCTCGCCGATCGAGAACGCCGTCGTCGGCGTGGTCGGCGAGATCAGCACGTCGACCTGGTGGAAGGCGGCCTCGAAGTCGCGCGCGATGAGCGTGCGGACCTTCTGCGCCTGGCCGTAGTAGGCGTCGTAGTAGCCGCTCGACAGCGCGTAGGTGCCGAGCATGATGCGCCGCTTGACCTCGGGGCCGAAGCCCGCCGCCCTGGTCAGCGCCATGACCTCTTCGGCGCTGCGGGTGCCGTCGTCGCCGACGCGCAGGCCGTACCGCATGGCGTCGAAGCGGGCGAGGTTGGACGAGCACTCCGAGGGAGCGATCAGGTAGTAGGCCGGCAGCGCCGTCGTGAACGACGGGCAGGAGACCTCGACGACCTTCGCGCCCAGCGACTCCAGCAGCTCGACGGCGTCGTGGAAGCGGTTGAGCACGCCCTGCTGGTAGCCCTCGCCGCCGAACTCCTTGACGATGCCGATGCGCATCCCCGCGATGTCGGGGTTCTTGGCCGCCGCGACGACGTCGGGCACGGTCGCGTCGATGGAGGTGGAGTCCATCGGGTCGTGGCCCGAGAAGGCCGCGTGCAGCAGCGCCGCGTCCATGACGTTGCGGGCGAAGGGCCCGGGGGTGTCGAGGGAGCTGGCGAAGGCGATCAGGCCGTAGCGGGAGGATCCGCCGTACGTCGGCTTCATGCCCACGATGCCGGTGACGGCGGCGGGCTGCCTGATGGAGCCGCCGGTGTCGGTGCCGGTGGACAGCGGCGCCTCGTAGGCGGAGACGGCGGCGCTCGACCCGCCCGACGAGCCACCGGGGATCTTCGCGAGATCCCAGGGGTTGCGCGTGACCTGGTAGGCGGAGTTCTCGGTGGAGGAGCCCATCGCGAACTCGTCGAGGTTGGTCTTGCCGAGGATGACCAGACCCGCCTGGCGCAGCCGCGCGGTCACGGTCGCGTCGTACGGCGGCCGCCACCCCTCGAGGATCTTGGACGCGGCCGTGGTCGGCATGTCCTTGGTGGTGAAGATGTCCTTGTGCGCGATCGGCACGCCGGCGAGCGGGCCGAGCTTCTCCCCTGCCGCCAGCCTGGCGTCGACGGAGCGCGCCTGCTCCAGCGTGACCTCGCGGTCGACGTGGAGGAAGGCCTGGACCTTCGGCTCGACCTGCTCGATACGGTCGAGGTGCGCCTCGGCGACCTCGACGGCGCTGGCCTCGCCCGTGGCGATCAGCGCGCCCAGCTCGGCGGCGGACTTGTGGATCAGACTCATGCTTCCTCCCCGAGAATGCGCGGAACCCGGAAGCGGTCGTCCTCGACGGCCGGAGCACCCGAAAGCGCCTGCTCGGGCGTGAGGGACGGTCGCACCTCGTCGGCACGGAAGACATTGGTCAGCGGGAGCGCGTGCGACGAAGGCGGGACGTCTTCAGCGGCGACCTCGGCCACCTTCGCGACAGCGGCGATGATGTCATCGAGCTGGGTCGCGTAGTGGTCGAGCTCGTCGTCGGAGATCGCCAGCCGGGACAACCGGGCCAGGTGCGCGACCTCGTCGCGGGTTATGGCGGACATGAGTCGTTGAACCCGTTTCGTGGATGGAGTTTGGACAGTGTCATCCTAGGGCTCTTGACGGAGGGTGGCCGAACCATTAGCGCGCCCGCAACATGATCACCCGGGCGCTCGCCCCTGGCCACCGCCCCCGACGCCCTCCACCCCCGAGACCGACACCACCCGACCCCGAACACCGTCGCCCCGAAGACGCCACCACCCCCAAGGAACGACGGCCACCCGAAAGACGCCGCCGCCCCCGAGGGATGAAGGAGGGGCGCAGCTCAGACGGTTTGGGAGATCTCCACGTAGTCGATCTCCCGGACCCCGACCCGCTCCCTCAGCCACGCCGTCGCGTCGGCCGGCGCCATCGCCCGGCCGAACAGCCAGCCCTGGCCCATGTCGCACCCCATGTCGGCCAGCTTGAGCGCGATGTCGTCCGACTCCACCCCCTCAGCCACCGACCGCAGCCCCAGCGACCGCACCAGATCCACGATCGAGCGCACGATCCGCTCGTCGTCCTCCGAGCACGACAGCCGCTGCACGAACGACGCGTCGATCTTCACCTCGGACGCGGCCAGCCGCTGCAACCTGATCAGCGACGAGTAGCCGGTGCCGAAGTCGTCCAGCGCCAGCGGCACTCCCAGCGCCGCCAGCGCCTTGATCGTCTCGTGGGTGTAGGCCTGGTCGCCCATCAGGATCCGCTCGGTGACCTCCAGCTGGATCGCCTGGGGCGGCAGCCTGAAGCGGGACAGTCCCGCTTCCAGCTGGTCGGGCAGGGCGCAGTCGAGCAGGTCGCGGGCGGAGACGTTCGCCGAGATCTGGACCTGCAGCCCGGTGTGCCACCAGCGGGCCGCCTGCTCCATGACCGCGTCGATGACGTACTCGGTGATCTGCCGCATCAGGTAGGACTGCTCGGCCAGCGGGATGAAGTCGGCGGGCGAGATCGGCCCTCGCACGGGATGGCGCCAGCGCAGCAGCGCCTCCATGCCGCGCACCTCGCCCGTGGTCAGATCGATCTTGGGCTGGTAGTGCAGGCGCAGCTCGCGGTTGTCGACCGCGCGGCGCAGGTCGCCGAGCAGGCTGAGGCGTTCGGGCGAGTTGCGGTCCTTGTCGGGCTGGTAGAGCTCGACGCCGGTGCGCCCCTCCTTGGCCAGGTACATCGCGACGTCGGCCCGCTGCAGCAGCAGCTCGAAGTCTGGCGCGTGGTCGGGGAAGAGCGCGATGCCGACCGAGCCGTCCATGTCGAACGTCATGCCTTCAAGGCGCACGGGCTCGGTGAGCGCGGCCCTGAGCCTGGCGGCGACCTCCCTGGCGGCGTGGATGTCCCTTATGGACGGCAGCAGCACCGCGAACTCGTCACCGCCGAGGCGCGCGACGACGTCGCCAGGCCGTACCGAATGGGTCAGCCGGTGGGCCACCATCTGCAGGAGCCGGTCGCCGACCGGGTGGCCCATGGTGTCGTTGACCTCCTTGAACCTGTCGAGGTCGATCAGGAACAGGCCCACCCGCTCGTCCTGGCGGCACTCGGCGAGCGCCTCCTCCGTCGAGACGATCAGCATCTTGCGGTTGGGCAGCCCGGTCAGCTCGTCGTGCATGGCCTGGTGGTCGCGGCGCATGGACAGGGTGGCGGTGAAGTAGACGGCCGCCAGCGGCGCCACGAACAGGGGCACCAGCCCCGGTGAGTCCTGCATGACGACGACAACCAGCGGCGCGAGCCCGAGCAGCCCGGTGTAGACCAGCGCCTGCGGGCCCACCGTCGCGCGCAGGACCCTGCTGATCGAGCGGCGTTCGTGCAGCGCGACCGCGCCGCACACCAGCAGCGCACGCGCGGTGAAGTAGGCGACCCCGGACAGCGCGATCGGAACCAGCGCGAAGCCGGCGGGCACCCACGGGGCCGAGGGGCTCGGCACGATCCCGAACAGCCCCAGCACCACGGCGCCGGCGGTGAACGCCAGCGTCGCCTGTGCGACGTTGAACATCACCCTGTGCCAGGCCTTGCGGGTGACGATCCCGTTGACGGCGATGCCGACCACCTGCAAGAGCACCGCCACCGGCAGCCCGAAGTGCAGTAACACGGCGAAGGTGAACATGGTCGCCGGGTACGTCCCGCCCACGGCGGTCGCCGAGGACACCATCACGGGGCGCAGCTCACCCAGCACCACCAGCACGGCCAGCACCCAGAACAGCGGTGTCCTCGCCAGCTGGACCAGGTCGGCAGGGTCGAGCCGCAGCTCGGCCACGAGTAGGGCGGTGAAGCCGAACACCGAGACACTCGCGAGGAAGGCCCAGAGCGGGCTTCCTACACGTGGTCCCGTGTCGCGCGTGTCATTTGGGTCGGTCATCGGTAACAGAACCCCCAAGAGGTCACTATGGGAGGGTACGACCTCCACCCCACTTCCCGAAACCACCCGCCTACGTTCCGTCACGCCAATCGCCCGGATTTACTAGCAAGAAGCCGCTTTTTTGCGTTCTTGTACGACACAAGTGCCCCCTGGTCACCACCGCCCCATCCGCCAGGGGCGCCCCGTTGACCTCAAGGGGCGACCGTGATCACAGCCGCCCCACCCTCCGGCTCACCCCACGAGCCGGACGAACTCCTCGAAGGAGATGCTCCCGTCGCCGTCGGCGTCGGCGTTCTGCTCCAGCGAGGCGAGCGCCTCGCCGGGAAGGCCGGGGAAGTGGCGAACGAACTCCGCCTGGCTGATGAAACCGTCACCGCTGACGTCGATCGCGTCAAAGGTCCGGCGGAGCTCCGCCAGCCGCTCACCGCTGAGATCCGACATATATGCACCCTTTCCGGTGGAGAGGGCTATTGTTCCGGTTTTACCGCTGCCTCGGCAGCGGCTTCCGCACCTTGGTCCAGTAGGACGTGGAACCCGGCCTCGTCGAGGATGGGCACCCCGAGGCTGACCGCCTTGTCGTACTTCGACCCCGCGTTCTCCCCCACCACCACGAAGGCGGTCTTCTTCGACACCGATCCTGCCACTTTGCCGCCCCTGCTGGTGATGGCCTCAGCGGCGGAGTCGCGGGTGAAGCCCTCCAGCGTGCCGGTGACCACGAAGGTGAGGCCCTCCAGGATCTGCGGGCCCTTCTCGGGAGCGGGCTCGTCCTCCATGCGGACCCCCGCCGCCTTCCAGCGATCGACGATCTCGCGGTGCCAGTCGACCTCGAACCACTCGCGGATGGTGGCGGCCACCCGCGGGCCGATGCCCTCGACCGCGGCCAGCTCCTCCTCCGAGGCGTTCATGACGGCGTCCATCGAGCGCAGCGCCCCCGCCAGCGCCTGCGCGGTGGGCGGCCCGACGTGGCGGATCGACAGCGCGACCAGCACCCGCCACAGCGGCACCAGCTTGGCCTTCTCCAGCTCGTCGATGAGCTTCAGCGCGTTCTGGCTGGCCTCGCCGTTGACGTTGGAGAAGAACGAGACGACCTTGGGCTCGCCGGTCTTCGGGTCGATCTTGGGCAGACCCGTCTCCTGGTCGCGCACCACGGACCTGATCGGGATCAGCTGCTCCAGCGTGAGGTCGAACAGGTCGGCCTCGGTGCGCAGCACCGGCTCCTGCTCGGGGACGGGCTGGCTGAGCGCGGTGGCGGCGACGTAGCCGAGGCCGTCGATGTCGAGCGCCCTGCGCCCAGCCGCGAAGTAGAGGCGCTCGCGGATCTGCGCGCGGCACTGAAGGGCGTTGGGGCAGCGCAGGTCGGCGTCGCCCTCCTTCTCGTACGCCAGCTCGGTGCCGCACTCGGGACAGTGGGTCGGCATGACGAACGGGCGCTCGGAGCCGTCGCGCAGCGCCGTCACGGGCCCGACGATCTCGGGGATGACGTCGCCCGCCTTGCGCAGCACGACGGTGTCGCCGATGAGCACGCCCTTCTTGACCACGATCGCGGCGTTGTGGAGCGTGGCCCGCTCGACCGTGGACCCGGCCACGACCACGGGCTCCATCAGCCCGTACGGCGTGACGCGGCCCGTGCGCCCGACACCCACGGCGATGTCGAAGAGCTTGGTGTTGACCTCCTCGGGCGGGTACTTGTAGGCGATCGCCCAGCGCGGCGCCCGCGAGGTGGAGCCGAGCTCCCGTTGCGTCCTGATCTTGTCGACCTTGACCACCACGCCGTCGATCTCGTAGGCGGGCTCGTGGCGGTGCTCGCGGTAGTGCTCGATGAAGTCGTCGATGCCCTTGACGTCGGGCACGACCTGGTAGAGGTCGCTCACAGGCAGGCCGAACTCGCGCAGCCTGTCGTAGACCTGCGACTGGGCCTGCGGCTCCGCCGCGCCCTCCCAGACGCCCACGCCGTGGACGAGCATCCGCAGCGGCCGCTGCGCGGTGATGCGGGGGTCCTTCTGCCGCAACGTGCCCGCCGCGGCGTTGCGCGGGTTGGCGAACGGCGGCTTGCCCTGCTCGACCAGCTGCTCGTTGAGCTTCTTGAACTCCTTGACCGGGATGTAGACCTCGCCGCGCACCTCGACCAGCGAGGGGATGTCGTCACCCTTGAGCCGGTGGGGGATGCCCTTGATCGTGCGGACGTTGGCCGTCACGTCGTCACCTGTGCGCCCGTCGCCTCGGGTGGCGCCGCGCTCCAGCTTGCCGTCCCTGTAGACGAGCGCGATCGCCAGCCCGTCGATCTTCAGCTCGCACAGGTAGGGGCCAGGGTCTCCCTCGGCCAGCCGCTCCGCCCTGACCTGCCAGGCCGCGATGTCGGCGTCGTTGAAGGCGTTGTCGAGGCTCTCCATCTTCTGCAGGTGCTGCACCTTGGCGAAGTCGCCGGAGACGGGCGCCCCGACCTTCTGCGTCGGCGAGTCCGGCGTCTGGAGTGTGGGATGCGCCTGCTCGAGCGCGAGGAGCTCGTTGAACCAGGTGTCGAACTGCGCGTCGCTCACGGTGGGCTGGTCGAGGACGTAGTAGCGCCAGCGCGCCTCCTCGACCAGCTCGCTCACCTCGGCGTGGCGCTTCAGCGCGTCCACGGACACGCCCTCGACCTCGGCGCTCATCGGCACACTCCCTCCTTCAAACCTGAGAGAACGCTATCTCGGAGCACCGACAGTTGGCTCCAGGCCGACCCTGCCGTTTACCCTCTCAGACCAGCCGCGTCCACGAGGTGGAGCACGCCTGGCCGGGGGGTGAGGCCGCGGGCCTGACGCACAGCTGCGCCCACGCGCGCTCGACGCCGTTCCTGGTGAAGGTGGGCAGCCCCTTGGGCCTGTTCGAGCAGTTGCGGTTGGTGGCGGCCTGCCACACGGGCACGACCCGCCTGGCCGAGTCGTCCTGGAGGCGGACGAGCAGGATCACCCAGGTGCACTTCACGTCGTGGACGTCGCTGACCCTGGGCAGCCTGACGGTCAGCCTGCCCGCGCTGATGGAGGCGTTGACGCTGGCCCAGTTGCCCGACGGCCCGTGGACCGTGGTGGCCGACGACGCGTGCGCGGGGGCGGTCGTGAGGACCAGGCCGGTCAGCAGAGCGGTGGCGAAGAGTCGCTTTCTCATGTCATCTCCTAGGGACACGATCGTTGGTGGGGAAGGCCGCCGGTCAGGCGCGTCCACTCCCCTTCGTCGAAATCTCCGTGGGCGATCCCGCAGGCGGCCGCCACGGGGTCGCGCAGCACGCCGGCATAGGGCGTGAGGTCCCACACCACGGCTCCGATCTCCGGGCCGACGGCGAACATCCGCCTGCCGTCGGCGCTCAGCGTGACCTCGTCGGCCGCCGGCAGCGCGGTGTACCTGCGGGCCTGGCCCGACGCCTCCAGGCGCCACAGGCTGACGGGTCCTCCGCCCGCGCCCGTGTACGCCACGGCCGAGCCGAGCGCGAAGCCGACGGACGAGACCACGGCGCCGTCGTTCCCCAGGTCGGCCAGGTGAGCGGGCCGTACGGGGTCGGAGACGTCCCACAACCTGGCCAGCTTCGCGCTGCCGCCGGTCAGCAGCCTGCGCCCGTCGGGTGACAGGGCGGCCGAGACGATCCCCGAGGGGTCGGCGGCGAACGCCCCCGCGGGCACCGGCTTCCCCGGGTTGTCGAGGTTCCACAGCCTGACCAGGCCATGGGCGTCACCCGTGGCGGCGAGCCGCCCGTCCCCGCTGAGCGCGACGGCGTCCACCGAGCCGGGGACGCCCGCACCCTGCGGCAGCCGTACGGGATCCGAGGTCGCGGTGGGCCACAGCGTCGCGGTGCCGTCCTCCGCGCCGACCACCGCCAGGCCGCCCACGGACGCGGCCGCGGTCACCCTGGCCCCTGGCGGCCGGGTCAGCGGGGTGGCGCCCGCCTTCCACATGACGGCGCTGCCGTCCTCCCTGCCCGCCAGCACCGCCGTGCCGTCCACCGCCAGCGCGGACACCTCCCCCGCGTCCTCGGCGAGGGCCCCGGCTCTCGTGAGGGAGGGGCCCAGCTCCCACAGCGTGACCGCGTGCTCGGCCGTCACCGTCACCAGGCGTCTGCCGTCGCGGGCGAGCGCGCCGCGTCCGACGTCCCGCTGCGGCACTCTCGCCAGTACGGCAGGCGCCCGCAACCTGCCGGTCTCCCACAGCACCGTCATGCCGTCGTTGTCGGTGGTCACCAGGTCGGAGGTGACGGGGTCGAAGGCCGCGGCCACGATCCCGCCCGTGCGCCCGCCGACCACCGCCCGTTGGACCGGCGCGCCCTCGCTCACCTCCCAGACGATCGTGCGCCCGTCGCCGCCTGCCGTGGCCAGAAACCTGCCGTCCCCGTCGAAGGCGACGGCGTTCACCGCGGAGGCGTGTCCCGCGAGATCGGCCACCAGCCTCGGACGGGCGCCCTCGATGTTCCACAGGTAGGCGCGCGAACGCTTGCCGCTGGTGGCGATCGACCTGCCGTCAGGGCTGACCGCGATCGCCCAGGTGACCTGCGCCTGCTCCCCCTCGACGGGCGCGGGCGAGGAGAAGCGCACGGCGCTCCCGTCGGCGGGCGTCCACAGCGTGCAGTCGGTGAACCTGTTGGAGGTGACGACGCGCCGCCCGTCCTCGGTGAAGGCCACGGACCTGACGGGGTCGTCCTTCCTCGTCTTCAGCACGGCCTCGGCCCTGTCGCCGCCGATCGGCCACACGAGCGCGCCCTCCGCCGCGCCGAGCGCGAGCCGCCTGCCGCCGGGGTCGAAGGCCAGCGCGTAGATCCTGCCACGGCCCGGTTCGAGCGTGGCGGTCCGCGCCCAGTCGGACACCCGCCAGATGATCACGGTGCCGTCGTCGCCGCCGGTGGCGAGCGTGCGGCCGTCGGGGCTGAACGCCGCCGCGCGCACGTGGCCCGCGTGTCCCCGCAGCGCGGCGAGCCGTACGGGGGCGTGGCGCTGCGAGGTGTCCCACACCTCGGCCGTCCCCTCCAGGCCCACGGTCGCCAGCATCCGGCCCGCGGGGCTGTAGGCGAGGCCGAGCAGGTCCTTGCCCGGCCCCTTCAGCCTGGCCGCGTAGGAGGTGCCGGCGAGCAGGCCGACCAGCGCGGCCTCGTGGCGTTCGCCTGGCTCGATGGCGAGCGCGGCGAGGGCGAGGCGGAGCGCTGCCGGCGGATCGGCCTGGAGCTGGGCGTTCGCCTGCAGGACGAGGGCGCGGGCGGTCGCGCTCCTTCGCGCGGCTTCGGCGCTGCCGTACAGGTGGAGCGCGACGCCGCCCGCGGCCACGGACAGGACCAGCAGGACGCCCAGCGCGGCCGACAGCAGCACCCTGCGTCTGGCGCGGCGGCGGGCGGCGAGGCTCTCGCGCTCCTCCATGGCGATCGAGGCGTCGAGGAAGGCGCGGGCCGCCGAGCCCACCGGCCTGCCCGCGGCCCATTCGCGGGCGAGCGACAGCCTGGTCCCCCGGTACAGGCCCGAGTCGTCGCCGTCCCACGCCGCCGCGGCCTCCACCAGGTGCTGCTCGACGAGCAGGCCCGTCCTGTCGGAGTCGAGCCAGCCGCGCAGCGCCGGCCAGGCCGTCAGCAGGGCCTCGTGGGTGATGGCGACGTCCGGCCCGTCGATGGTGATCAGCCTGGCGGTGTCGGCGGCGAAGGCGTCGACCACCTCGCAGGCCGCCAGCGCGTCGGGTACCTCGGCCAGCAGCCGGTCCAGCTCCACCCGCCGCCGGGTGTCGTCGGTGCCCTCGCCCACGTGGACCAGGCGCAGGAACACCGCGCGGGCCGCCTCCGGCGAGGGCAGGGAGGCGAGGACGTCGTCGGCGGTGGCCGCGAGGGCGCCGCGGATGCCGCCCGTGGCCTGGTATCCCGCCACGGTCAGCGTGTCCCCGCGCCGTCGCTGCCAGGTGACCAGCAGGGCGTGGGAGAGCAGCGGGAGCCGTCCGGGCTCCGCCCCGAGGTCGCTCAGCAGCAGCTCGACCAGGCCGGGTTCGAGGGTCAGCCCGGCGGCCAGCGCGGGCCGTTCGACGGCCGAGCGGAGCTCGTCGGCGCTCATCGGGCCCACGACGACGGGTCCGCGCTCCAGTCCCGCCCTCAGCTCGGGCACGGCGGCGCACCTGCCGAGGAAGTCGGCCCGCACACCCAGCACGACCTGCCCGCGGAAGCTGGGGAAGGTTCCCGCGGTGAACGCCTCCTCGAACTGGTCCACCACCAGCACGTCCACGTCAGGGGGGACGGGCTCCGAAGGAGTGATCACCGCCACCGAGGTGCCCGCCGCGCGCTGCCGCAGCGCGGGCACGAGGCCCGCCCGCAGCAGCGAGGACTTGCCCGAGCCCGACGCCCCTGTGACGATCAGCGGCGCCGGGTCGTCCAGGCGCCTGACCAGCGTCTCCACCAGGCGCTCCCGGCCGAAGAACAGCGCCGCGTCCGCCGTCCCGAACGCCTCGAGCCCCTTGTACGGCGAGCCGTCGAAGGGCGTCGCGGGCGCCTGCCGTACCGGGGAAGGGGCGGTCGAGGGGGCGCGGAGCAGCACCAGGTCGCCGACCCGCCCCGTGGTGCGGACGCGCGGCCTGGGGAAGCCCGCGGCGGGGAGTTCCCTGCTCAGGTGGCGGTGCAGGTCGGCGAGGGTCAGCACGGGCGGCGGCGCGGACAGCAGCCGCAGCAGCGCGCCGCTGAAGGCGGTGTGCCGCATCCCCTCGGGGGCGAAGGAGGGCTCGCTGCGCCCCGCCGAGGTCAGCACGTAGGCGCCGGAGATCTCCGCCACGTCCCACGGGTCCGACATGCCGTCGATGGCCCGCCCGGAGAAGCAGCAGTCGAGGACGACGACGAGCGGCCCTTCCACGTTGTCGAGCAGATAGCGGCGTAACAGGTCGTACGGCAGCGCGGTGTGCTCGAGACCGAGGGGGCGCGAAACGGTCTCCGCCGCCGCCAGGTGGAGCGCGCCACGCCTGCTGACCAGGCCGTGCCCGGCGTAGTAGACGATCAGCGGCCCTTCGCACGACGCGGCTGAGGCGATCGCGTCCCCCATCTCGCGCGGCGAGGCCGGATCGAGGACGACGCGCGCCGACGCGAGCCCGCACCTCGTCAGCAGCGCCTCGCGCAGGTCGTCGAGCGTGCGCGCCACCGAGGGCAGATCGGGCAGGTCGGACTCGGGGCCGTGCGTGCCGGTGCCCAGGAGCAGCGCGCTCGCGCCCGCGAAGTCACCGGCCATCACGTCGGCTCCCCTGCGCCTGGACCCCGTCCCAGCCGGAGCACCTGCCGGAGATCCTGGTGGGCGTGCCGCGGCAGACCCTGCCCTCGATGGAGGGAGCATCATGCCCTCATGGATAGCTCACCCCGCTTGCAGGGCTCTTGCCGTCTCCCTCAACTTCGACAAGGCCAGGCGGGCGTACGCCGGTGACGCTCCCGCCAGGCCGCAGGCGGGCGTGAGGACCACCCTGTTCGGAAGCTCCTCGGCGGCGAAGCCGAGCCGCTCCCACAGCTCCGCGGCGGGCTTGGCGATCACCTTCGGGTCGGGCAGCCTGCTGTCGACGCCCGGCACCACTCCGAGGAAGAAGCCGACGCCCGCCTCGACGGCCTCGCCGATCGGGTCATCGTCGCGCCGGGACAGCAGCGACGCGTCCAGCGAGATCGCCCGCACGCCCGCCCTGCGCAGCAGGGTGATCGGCACCCTCGGCGCGCAGCAGTGGACGACCGGCTCGGGGAAGAGCCGCAGCGAATCCTCCACCCGCCACTCCTCCACCGCGGCCAGGCGCCCGAATCCCGAGGCCGTCGGCACGGTGCCCGCCAGCACTCCCGGCAGCCCCGGCTCGTCGAGCTGCAGGACGATCTCCGTGACGCCGGGCACCCGCCTGCGCAGGCTCGCCACGTGGTCGGCCACCCCCTGCGCGAGCGAGGCCGTGAGATCCCTGACTGCGCCCGCGTCGGAGAGCATCTTGTCGCCGGAACGCAGCTCGATCGACGCCGCGAGCGTCCACGGCCCGCACACCTGCACCTTCAGCGGGCCCGCGTAGCCGTCGGCGACCTCTTCGAGGCCGTCGAGGTCGCGCGCCAGGTGGTCGACGGCCCTGCGGTGGTCGCCGCCCGGCCGGGAGGCGAGCCGCCAGCCCGAGGGCTGGACCTCCACCGGCAGCTCGACCAGCAGCGAGGCCGTGCGGCCGACCATGTCGGCGCCGACGCCCCTCGCCGGCAGTTCGGGCAGGTACGGCAGGTCGGGCAGCTCCCCGAACACCGTCCTGAGTGCCTCGAAGTGATCCTCGCCGGGGTGCGATCCGATACCGGTTGCGCCAAAAGACATGGGCCCAGCCTAGAGCGGCAGCCGGGCCGTCACTTCCGTGTCGCCTCCCGCGCGGGAGCCGTCGCTCCCAGCAGGTTCCTCCCCCATGTCGCGAATCCTGGAGGCGGGATGCCCGCCGTCATGGGACAGCAGCCCTGACCTATCGTGGGGAAGATGAAGCTCACCAAATACGGTCACGCCTGCGTCAGGATCGAGAAGGACGGCAAGGTCCTCGTCATCGACCCCGGCGTGTTCAGCGACGCCGCCGCCCTCGACGGGGCCGACGCGGTGCTGATCACGCACGACCACTTCGACCACGCCGACCGTGACAAGCTGCTGACCCTGTCGCCCGAGGTCACGGTGTGGACGTGCGAAGGAGTGGCGAAGGGCGCGGCCGAGGGACTGCGCGTCCAGACGGTACGGCACGGCGACGCGTTCGAGGACATGGGGTTCTCGGTGAAGGTGTTCGGCGAATGGCACGCGCCGAACCACCCCGACCTGCCGATCGTGGACAACGTCGGGTTCCTGGTCGACGAGGAGTTGTTCTACCCGGGGGACGCGTTCACCGTGCCGCCGGCCTCGGTCGGGACACTGCTGGTGCCGACGGGGGCCCCGTGGTTGAAGCTGTCGGAGGTCATCGAGTACCTGCGCACGGTGAAGCCCGCCAGGGCCTACTCCACGCACGACGCGTTGTACAGCGAGCCGGGGCTGGGGCTGGTGGACAACTGGCTGAAGATGGAAGCGGAGAAGCAGGGCGCCGACATTCGCCGCCTGACGGTCGGGGACTCCGTCACGCTGTCGTGACCCGCTGGTCAGGCGGCGGTGGAGATGGTGGCGGAGCCGATGACCGTCTCGCCCGCGTAGAGAACGGCCGCCTGCCCCGCCGCCACCCCGGTAGCGGGCCTGTCGAGCGTGATGACGACCTGTCCTTCCCGCTCCTCGAAGCGGCAGCCGTACACTTCGCCATGCGCCCGCAGCTGCACCGACAGGTCGTCGAACCGATCAGGCCCGTTCCACACGGGGCGGGTGCAGACGATCTCGGAGACCTGCAGCGCCTCCCTCGGCCCTACGGTCACCGTGTTGGACACCGGCTCGATCGAGAGCACGTAGCGCGGCCTGCCGTCGGCGGTGGGACGGTCGATGTGGAGGCCCTTGCGCTGGCCGACCGTGAACGCGTAGGCGCCCTCGTGCGAGCCGACGACCGCGCCCTCCTGATCGACGATGCTGCCCGGCTCCTGGCCGAGCCGCTTGGCGAGGAACCCACGCGTGTCACCGTCGGCGATGAAGCAGACGTCGTGGCTGTCGGGCTTGTCTGCGACGGTCAGACCGCGCCTGGCCGCCTCCTCGCGCACCTCCGCCTTGGTGGAGTGACCGAGGGGGAAGATGGCGTGCTTGAGCTGCTCCCTGGTGAGCACGCCGAGCACGTACGACTGGTCCTTGCCCTGGTCGACGCTCCTGGACAGCACGCCTTCCTCGAGCTTGGCGTGATGACCGGTCGCCACCGCGTCGAACCCCAGCGCCAGCGCCCTGTCCAGCACCGCCGCGAACTTGATCTTCTCGTTGCAGCGCAGGCACGGGTTCGGGGTACGGCCCGCGGCGTACTCGGCCACGAAGTCCTCGACCACGTCACGCTGGAAGCGCTCGGCCATGTCCCAGATGTAGAACGGGATGCCGATCACGTCGGCGGCGCGGCGCGCGTCGCGGGAGTCCTCGACCGTGCAGCAGCCCCTGGCGCCCGTGCGGTGGGATTGCGGATTGGCCGAGAGCGCCAGATGCACACCGGTGACATCGTGACCGGCCTCGGCGATCCGAGCGGCGGCCACGGCGGAATCGACGCCGCCCGACATGGCGGCAAGCACACGCAGTCCCATGACGTTTCGAGACTACCGTCCGTCGGCGGCTTCCCGACCACGCGGGGCGGGCGGTGGCGGGCGCCCTCGGCGGACGAGACCGCGTGAGCGCGCAGGTGCCTGAGCGGCTCGCCGTACGCACGGGATGGGAGAGATGCGGGCCCGCGCGGTGCGAGAATGCTGGGTTATGCGACTGTTCGGGCGCAAGGACGACGAAGAAGAGGCCGGCGAGACCGGCGACGGGCTGGCCGAGTTCTGGGAGTGGTGGCAGCAGGCCAGGCCCAGGATCGACGCGATGGTCGAGGCCGGTGAGGCCGAGCGGCTGTCGGAGTCGATCGCGCCCGCCGTCGCCGCGATCCATCCCGGCCTGGTCTGGGAGGTCGCGCCGGGCAAGCAGGCCCAGCAGGCGCTGGTGGTGACGGCCGCGGGCGACCCCGAGCTGCGTTCGCTCGCGCACCGGTGGGCGAAGGGCGCGCCGGAGAGCGACGCGCTGTGGGAGTACCACCCTTCGCGCCAGGCCAACCCCGAGGCGATGGAGCTCACGCTCGACGTCGGCGGCTACGAGTTCGCGCTCGACAAGCTGCTGCTCGGCCTGCGCGTCCCGAGGGGGAACCCGCGCATGGACATCGCGGCCTTCCACCCCGTCTTCGTCATGCTGGACGAGGACACCCGCATGGAGGCCACGCTGCTGTCCCTCGACTGGCTGCTCGGGGAGGACGACGTGGCCAGATGGGTCGGCGAGATCACCGCGGCGACATTCCAGCCGATCGACTCCGTCGAGGCGGTGCACCTGCCCGCGGTGATCGCCGACCTGGCCTCGGAGTTCGCCGAGGAGCAGTGGGCGCTGCTCGAAGGACAGACCGCGGGCGGCGCGCAGCTCATCGCGACGGCCCGCTATCCGCTGCGTCCCGTCGACTACCCGCTCTACGACCAGCACATCCAGATCACGCTCCCCTACGCGCACGCCGACGAGAACGGCCTGCCGGTGGGCGAGTCGCTGGTGTCGCTGCGAGAGTTCGAGGAACGGCTGGCGGCCAGGCTCAGCAGGCTGCACGCCGACGGGATACTGGCGGCGCACCTGAGCGCGGAGGGCGCCCGGGTCATCCACGTCTACGCCGACCCGACGGGTGAGGCGGCCATCCACGCGAAGGAACTGATCGTGAGCTGGGAGGAGGGCCAGCCGCTCGTCGACGTGGTCACCGATCCCGGCTGGACCTCGGTCGCCCCGTTCCTCTCCTAGGACGCGGTCACGCGGGCAGGTCACGCCGCTCCGACGGGAACGTCCTCCGCCATGATGCGCAGGGCCTCGACCAGTTGCCGGTACAGCTCGTCGGACTCCAGCAGCTCCTCGTGGGTGCCCTGGGCGCGCACGCCTCCGTCCTCCATCACCACGATCGTGTCCGCGTCGATCACCGTCGAGAGCCGGTGGGCGACCGTGACGACCGCGCCCGTCTCCGCGCGGGACCTGACGCACTCCTGGACGGCCGCCTCGGTCAGCCCGTCGAGCTGCGCCGTCGCCTCGTCGAGGAGCAGCACGTCAGGAGTGCGCAGCAGCGCCCTCGCCAGCGCGATCCGCTGCCGCTGGCCGCCCGACACCGAGGTGGAGGACAGCGGCGTGTCCAACCCGTCGGCGAGCTTGTCGACCATGTCGGCCAGCCGTACCTCCGACATGACCCGCAGCAGCTCCTCCTCCTTCGCGTCCGGGTGGGAGAAGAACAGGTTGTCGCGGATCGTGCCCGGCACGATCGGCGTGTCCTGCTCCACGTAGGCGAGCCGTTCCCGCACCCGCTCGTGCGTCAGCCCGGTGTACGGCACGCCGTCCAGCAGGATCTCCCCCTGCTGCGGCTCGAGGAAGCGCAGCAGCAGCGAGAACAGCGTGGTCTTGCCCGCGCCCGATGGCCCGACGATCGCGGTGTGGCCCCTGCGCGGGATGACCAGGTCGACGCCGCGCACGGCGGGGCCGACGCCTGGCCCGTAGGCGGCCGAGACCTGGCGCAGCTCCAGGATCGGACCGCCGGACGCGGCAGGCCCCTCCTGCCGCGTCACCGGCACGTCGCTCTCCAGCTCGAGGTCGTCGACCGCCCGGATGCGCTCGGCGGCGGCGAGCCCCGACTGGAGCTCGGTGATGTTCTGGCTCAGCTCGGTGATCGGGTCCATCAGCGCGAACGCGTACAGCAGGAACGCGATCAGGCTGGACACCTCCAGCAGGCCGGCCCCGACCCGCCAGGCGCCGATGCCGAGGATGAGGATGATCGCGAGCTGGATACCCGCCCACGCCAGGGTCCAGGCGATGGCCTCCCTGCGCACCGCCCGCACGCTGTGCCGGGTGGAGGCGCGCGCGTCGGCGATGATCCGGTCGGCCTGGCGGTCCTCCGCCCTGCTCACCTTGACCGTCCTGATCGCGCGCAGGGCGCTTTCCAGGACGCCACCGAGCCTGCCCACGTGCTCCTGAGCCTGCTCCTGCGCCCTGGCGATCGCCGGCATGAGGACGGCGAACAGCACGCCGACCACCAGCACCGCGGCGACCGTGGTGCCGAGCAGCACGAGGTCGAGCACGCCCATCAGAACGAGCGTGCCGATGAGCATGATCACTCCGTTGATCAGCCCGATCACGCTGGAGGACGCGGCCTCGCGCAGCAGGACGGTGTCGGAGGTGACCCTGGTGACGAACTCACCCGTCGGACGCCTGGTCACCTCGGGCACCTTCGCCCTGAAGAGCCTGCGGACCATCGACTCGCGGGCCTCAAGCACGACGCGCTCGCCGAGCGCGCCCAGCAGGATCCACTGGCACGACCAGATGACCGCGCCGATCACCAGCAGCACGAGCAGCGCCGTGACCGGGCCGTTGAGCGAGGCGGAGGCGCCGAGCGAGTCGAGCACCCACTTGGTCACCATGGGCGTCGCCAGGCTCAGCCCCGAGCCGACCAGCGCGAGCAGCAGGCCGATCGCCAGCCTGCCCTTGTGCGGCCTGGCGAACGACCACAGAACGCGGAGTCGCGGGAACATGAGAACACTCATGCTCTCCAGTGGAACATATCTGTTCCATTGTGGTCAATCAAGTCCTATTAAGGTTCACGGTGAGCTATCGTGGAACACATGACTGCCGTTGAGACCGGGATGCGCGCACGGACCAGGCGGGCGATCCTCGACGCCGCGGTCGCCACGCTGTCGAAGGACTCCGGCGCGTCACTGAGCGACGTCGCCGCCGCGGCAGGGGTGGGCCGCACCACGATCCACCGCTACTTCCCCGAACGGTCCGACCTGATCACGGCCATCGGCGACGACCTCCTGGAGAAGATCGCGGCGGCCACCGAGCGGGCCAGGCCGGGCGAAGGGCCCGCCCTCCAGGCGCTCGACCGGCTCTGCCAGCAGTACTTCGAGCTCGGCGACGGGCTCATGCTCGTCTACGCCGAACCGCACCTGATGACGGGCGAGAAGTGGGAGGTCGAGACCCCTGCGGACCTGGCGCTGATCGAGCTGATCCAACGCGGCCACACCGAGGGCGTCATCGACGCCCAGCTGCCCGCGGACTGGGTGCAGCAGCTCGTGTGGTCGATGCTCTACACCGCGTGGCAGCACATCCGCGACTCCGGCGCGTCCAAGCACGAGTCGCTGGGGCTGTGCCTCCGCTCGCTCAGGAAGTCCCTCGCGACCTGACACCCTTTGACGACGGCCGTAAGCGCTCTCCGGCCGCCGCGCCCCACCCGAAAACCGCGATTAGTTGAAATCCCACCCAAATCTCCCTTGGGCTGCCGGACTCGCCCCGCCGAATGGGCACAGCACACCCAAGAGGAGAGCCACCATGAAATCCGTCGATTCAGCCAGACCGTACGTCCTGTCCCTGTACCGCATCGTTCTCGGGCTGCTGTTCGCCTGCCACGGCGTGGCGAAACTCTTCGGCGTGCTCGGCCCCGCCACGGTGAGTCCCGGCGAATGGCCGGGGTGGTACGCGGGCATCATCGAGCTCGTCGGTGGCGGCCTGATCATTCTCGGCTTCTTCACGCGCATCGCGGCGCTCATCTGCTCGGGCGAGATGGCCTTCGCCTACTTCACCGTCCATCAGCCGAAAGCCCTGTGGCCGCTGCAGAACGAGGGCGAGCTGGCGGCCGTCTACTCCTGGTCGTTCCTGCTGATCGCGGTGATGGGCCCGGGAGCATGGGCGCTCGACACCTGGATGCACCGCGCCCGGGAACGAAGCACACCCGCAGCCTGACCTGTTTCCCGCAAAAGTCCGCATTGTCTCCAGCGGCACACCGAGGTGTCGAGCATCGTGGAGATCGACGCGATCAGCGGACCACCCTCTTGGTGGGCTCGGCCGTCAACCATCGCCCGGGTGACCAGCCACTGCGATCGAAACGGCCTACGACGAGGAGAGGTCCCCGCATGAAGATCATTGTCCCGGGCGGCCTGGCCGACACCGCCCGGCTGTTCGACGACATGGAGGGGACACCTCATGAACACGATCTACAAGTCCGAGGCAGGCGCGAGCGAGGAGGTACCCAGCTCTGGTTCGTGTCCGACAGCACTGCGTTCACGACTCACACAGAACTGACCGCGCCCCCGTCAGCCAGCCTCATGGACTCCTCCACAAGTGGATCGTCCTCCAGCCTCCTGGGGTCGAGTGCGAGATCGCTGTCCTTGGTCGTCTCAGCGAGTGCGACCGGGCTTCCGGCTGTGCGCAGATAGACGGCTTGTGCGCCGATCACGATCACCGCGTCTCGGTGGGCGTCCAGCGCACCCAATGCGTCGAGAAGAGCAGATCGAGAACGAACAAGGATGTCACTACTGCCTACGCCAGGAGGATTCATTGCGAGTCATCCATTCGATGAGTTCTTCGGCTTCGGATGGGCTGCGCCCAGGACCTGTCATCAAATCGACGGCAACCTGCGTCGGTGCCGCGATCGTGAGACCGGAAGCGGTGGCAAGAGTGCGGGTGAAGACGACGTCAGTTTCGGGCTCGGCCAACATCACGTTCGCTCCAGCATCGGCAGGGCGAAGATCCCAGAGCTGCGCGGCTCGCTCGGCATCCGCCGCGTAGATCATCGCGGAGCGAGCAGGCGCATACGAGGCCCATTCGGCAGCAGCCAAGGTCCCGGTTACAGCGTATTGAACGGGACTGCCCGCCCCCCGCTCCACAAGGTTCGATAGACCTCTCGGCGCTATCCAACGTGTGACCCGGCTGCTCCGTACGAACCCGTAGTCCTCGCTCCAGCGCCTCAGCAAGGCGACCCAATCGGGTACGACCATCGCACCCGAGTTGTTCCGCCTCGCGAGATCCTCGCTCTCGAGGAACACGGTCACCCGATAGGTCGACCCCGTAGAAACGCCGGCGACCCCGACCAGCTCGCGAATCGCCCACACTCTGTCGTGATCCAGCAGTGCACGGACGATCTTTGCCGCGGGAGCGCCTTTCAATGTCCCGCGTGGTCTGCCGGGGCCACGCCACGGGTCGCGGTCAGCTCCCCGGTCCGCGACGTACAGACCGGGCCGAAGCACGTTCAGGTGCATGTTCCCCGTCGCGTCGATGTAGGACAAGCCCGCATCTGAGAGCCGCTTACGGACGGGTGGCGACAAGTACCTGGCGACGACCACCCCGCAGCTGCCGGAGATCTCCCGCGTAGTGCGTTCAAGTCGGTGAAGCAACGCAAGGGCGTCGCGTTTTTCCACTACGCGCTTGGCCTCGACCACCAGCGTGGCCGAGGTTCCGTCCGGTGCCACCACCTCCCACAGTGCGTCGTAGTAAGCATCGTGGACCCCGTCGCTGAGCGACTGTACGGTCCACCCGGTCGGCAACCGATTGGCCAGCGCAGCTATCGCGGCGCGTAGAACTTCCGCCTCGTTCTGAGGCTGCGGCAACGCCTCCATGAGCTCATCAGCTCCCTTACGTTCGGGAAAAGGCCTACCTCCGCCGCCGACGGAAAGTAGTCATTTCCCGAACGCCTAATGATGAGCACGTTGGGTGGGGGCACTTGAGAGATCGAACCATTACGGGCCGGCTCGTGGGTCTCATCCGCCGTTCACCCACAGGTGGCCGGGGGTACGGGGTGGTACTTCGCCGCGGGGACCGCCCGACCGCCGAGGTCGGCGTCTCTTTGCGCGCGGGGAACATCCGGGCGGTCAAGGAACGCGCCGGATCGCGCGCACGAAGCAAGATGAGCGCGGGCACCGTGGTCCTGGACTGCGAAGCTCTTGTCCTGTGGCGCGAGGCCGATCAGAGGGTGACCGCGATCGTGTGAGGCCCAGCACAACGACTTCCCCGTCGTCGTCAGCGCGATGACACCCGATCGAGGCTTACGACGTCCGTGTGAAGGGTGACCGTCGCACGTGGCATCTGTCCAAGGTCGAGCCGGTGACCGAGGACGTCCGTTCGCGGGCGATCGAGCTTCTTCGCGAGGCCCGTTACACCGTCGGTGACCTGGTGGCCGCCGCCGCCCTGCGCACGATCAGACCGGTGATCATCACCTCGGACGAGGATGACGTGGACAGGCTCTGCGGAAAACGTCAAGGTCGTCGGAGTCTGAGCTTCAGGGGTCACCTGACAATGAACATCGGGCGGCATCGCAACGCCCGGTCGGCGTGCCCACCGATAAGGCGTAACCAACGGATAGCGGCGATTCGGCTGGCCACCATCGGTCTACACGATCGCGCGTGTCAGAACGTGTTCTGACTTACACTCGTGGAGTGAGCGCTAGCCATGCCGACTCGGTAACCTTCTCCGACTTGTCGAGAAATCCCCGGGCTGTTGCCGAACGTGCGGCAAGCCTGGGACGCGTGCGCGTCACTCACCGTGACGCCCCAGATTTCTACCTGACCGCAGCGGACCGTGAAGAGGAGCGCGAACGCACGCTGGCTACAGCGTCCCGACTGTTCCTCGCCTTGATCAAACATGACCCAACAGCGCGTGCGCTGGTCATAGCCATGCCTGAGGTCTTCCCTTGGGTGCGCCACCTTTCTTCGACCGAACTGCGTGCCTTCACGCTCGAACTGGTCGAGGCGCTCTCCGACGCCGCGGAGTTGGATGTCGATGCCACCACTCAGGAAGTCATCGCGGGCTGGCGGGCGACTGCACGGATCAAGGCCGACCCCGCGCACTACGCCGCGGCCCGCAAGCCCACGAGTGGCGACTATGGGTCGGTAGAGGTTTCGGCATGAGTCCGAAGCGCGGAGATCGAGTTTCCGTGCCACCGCCGGACGACGAGTGGGACGTCCGGTTCGTACCAGCGACGCGGTCAGGGGCTGGGAAGAGCTTTGCCGTCATGCTCTGGCCAATACGCGCCGATGCTTTGATGTGCTGCGTGCTGATCCCCGCTCACGCGTCAGCCACGACCGTCAACATCGCCTCCGCGGCGATCTCGCGACTCATCGTCACAATGGCAAGGACTTGGAGCAATGGGAGTTCGAGGTCACCAGCGGCGGACGTGTCCGCTACGCCATTGACGACGCCACTCGTATCGTCTGGGTGATCTACGCGTCGCCTCGACACCCGAAGGACACCGACTAGACGATCCCGTTTGCAGCAGTCAAGGCGCAGCTCATGGCGAACGGCCGGACCATGCGGAACCAGTGTGACGACCGGGGGTCCGGGGGCCGGAAGGCCACCGGCGAGGGGGCCGGGGGAGCTCGGCTCCCCGTTGGCGGAGCCCGGCCCGTGCGGTTAGCTGAGGCCGGCCCTGCGAGCTCGCTCGACCGCCGCGGGTAGCACCTCGATCAGCTGGTCGACGTCCTCCTGGGTCGAGGTGTGTCCGAGGGTGAACCGGAGGGACCCGCGGGCGGCCGCGACCTCCGCGCCCATCGCCAGCAGGACGTGGGACGGCTGGGCCACGCCGGCCGAGCACGCCGACCCCGTCGAGCATTCCACGCCCTTGGCGTCGAGCAGCATCAGCAGCGCGTCGCCCTCGCATCCGGGGAAGGAGAAGTGCGCGTTGCCCGGCAGCCGGTCGACGGGGTCGCCGTTGAGGACGACGTCGGGTACGGCCTGCCGTACCCGCTGGATGAGGTCGTCGCGCAGGGCGGTGAGGCGGCGGGCCTGATCCTCCTGGCTCTTCACGGCCGTGGACACGGCGGCGGCCAGGCCCGCGATGGCGGGGGCGTCGAGGGTGCCGGAGCGGACGTCGCGTTCCTGTCCGCCACCGTGGAGGACGGAGACGGGCGTCACGCCGCGCGCCAGGAGCAGCGCGCCGACGCCCATGGGGCCGCCGACCTTGTGTCCTGTGAGGGTGAGCGCCTCGGCGCCGGAGTCGGCGAAGGAGACGGGCAGCATGCCGACGGCCTGGACGGCGTCGGTGTGGAAGGGGATGCCGTGCTCGTGCGCGATCGCGGACAGCACGGGGATCGGCTGGACGGTGCCGACCTCGTTGTTGGCCCACATGACGCTGACCAGGGCGACGTTGGACGGGGCGCGTTCGATGGCGGCGCGCAGCGTGTCGGGGTGGACCCTGCCGTTGTCGTCGACCTCGAGCAACTCGACCTCGGCTCCCTGCCGGTCGGCGAGCCACGCGGCGGGGTCGAGCGAGGCATGGTGCTCGACCGAGCTGACGAGGATGCGCCTGCGCGGCTCGCGCGCCCAGTAAAGGCCCTTGATGGCGAGGTTGTCGGCCTCGGTGCCGCCGGAGGTGAAGACGACTTCGCTCGGGCGCGCGCCGAGGGCGTCGGCGATCGCCTCTCGGGATTCTTCGACCACCCGCCGAACCTGCCGTCCCGCGGCGTGGAGCGACGAAGCGTTTCCCACGCGGCCGAGCTGTCGGGTCATCGCTTCGATGGCCTCGGGAAGCATCGGAGTGGTCGCCGCGTGATCTAGGTAGGCCGGGCTCACCCGATCAGCGTATCTCGTTTGCAACTGTACCGTCCGGACGGTACAGTACACGGCATGAAGCGTGATGAGTTGCTGGATGCCGCGGAGGAGCTCCTCTGCGACCAGGGCTCTGCCGCGCTCACCCTCGCCGCCGTCGCCGACAGGGCCGGCGTGAGCAAGGGTGGTCTTCTCTACCATTTCAACAGCAAGGAAGCCCTGATCAAGGGCATGGTCGAGCGGCTCATCGCGGAGTTCGACGACCTGATGGCGGCACAGCCAGGCGATACCTACACCAAACGGTATATAGGCGCCACGCTCGCAGCCGTCCGCTCGGGCCGGCTGCGACGATGGGCGGTCGTGACGGGCGCCTCCGGCAACCTGTTCCTGCTCGCGCCGCTGCGCGACGCGATGGCCAGGTGGCACCGCGAGGGGCTGGCCGACGAGTCCGACCCCGTGGCTTCCCAGATCGTACGGCTGGCGTGTGAGGGCCTGTGGGACGTGGCGAGCCACGACCCCGACCTCAACACCGAGAGCGACCTCCAGGCCCTCGAGGCCCGCCTCCTCGCCCTGCTGTAGCGCGCCCTCCGCCGCGCCCCATCCCCCGAACCACCAGAACGACCACGCCCCCGCGCGCTGCCGCAGGGGCGTCATTAACGATCCCGAGAGGTGTTGACGATGACCCGCGACCTGAGGACTGCCCGTTATGGGTCGATCCTCACTTTTGTCCTTGCTGGCTTGATGGTGGGCACGATGACCGTGCGCATCCCCGCGCTGGCCGACAAGCTCGGCCTGTCCGAGGCGACGATCGGCGCGGTCCTCCTCGTGTGGGGGCTGGGCGCGCTCGTCACCATGCAGGCGATGCGCGGCATCATGAGCCGCGCGGGCAGCAGGACGGTGCTGCGGGTCGGCGGCCCTGCGACGGCGCTGTCACTGCTCGGCGTCGCCTGCGCACCCAACCTGCCGTCGCTGCTGGTGGCGGTCGCGGTGTTCGGCATGGCGTTCGGCACGGTCGACATCGCGATGAACGCCCAGGGATCCACGGTCGAGCAGGCCTACGGCAGGCCGCTGATGAACGGCATGCACGCCGGATGGTGCGTAGGCGCGATCAGCGCGGGGGGCGTCGGCAGCCTGTCGATCGCCCTCGGCCTGTCCTTCACCGCCAACCTCGCGCTCATCGCCCTCGTCTCGCTCCCGCTGGTCATGATCATCGGTCGCACCTACCTGCCCGAGGCCCCCGTGACCGTGACTGTCACGAAGGCACGCAGGCGGATGCCGCCGATCGTCTACCTGCTGGGCGCGATCATGTTCTTCGCGTTCATGGTCGAGGGCACGGTCGCCGACTGGAACGGTCTGTTCATGCGGAACGAGCTGGGCGCGACCGAGGCGGTCGCCGCGCTCGGCTACCCGATCTTCGAGGTCGGCATGCTGGTCGCCAGGATCGGCGGCGACAGGCTGCGCTCGCGCTTCGGCGTGCGGGGCATCATGACCGTCTCGGGACTGGCCACGGCCGCGACGTTCGCGATCGTGCTCACCGCCGCGACGCCGTTGATCGCCGTCCTCGCGATGTTCTTCGTCGGCCTCGGTGTGGCGACGATCTCGCCGATGACGCTCTCGCTGGCCGGCACCTCGACCGACAACCCCGGGCCCGCCATCGCCCAGGCAGGCGCGATGGGGTACGCGGGCCTGCTCCTGGGCCCCGTGGTGATCGGCTTCCTCAGCGACCTCACCTCGCTGCGGATGGCGCTGGGCATCGCGGTCGGGCTCGGCCTGCTCATCGCGCTGGCCGCCCGCTTCCTGCCGCGCGCCGAGCCCGAGATCGTCACGATCGCCCCCGTCGAGCGCCGCGAGCCCGCCGAGCTCGCCGCCTGACGCCCGGCCGTCACGGGGCCGCCCGATCTCCCGTACGGCCCCGCCCGCAGGGCAGAATCGGACGATGATCCGTTCCGAACGCATGGACCTGGACGCCTACGTCGAACGAACGAGAAACGGCCCCTGCTTCATCTGCGCGATCGTCGCCGGCGATCCCGCGCACGACCTGGAGGAGATCCTCTACGAGGACGAAGGACACCTGGCCTTCCTGGCCAGGTATCCCACCGTTCCCGGCTACACGCTCGTCTCGCCCAAGGCGCACGTCGAGCACGCCGTACGGGATCTCGACGAGGACGCCTACCTGGCCCTGATGGCGGTGGTCCGCAAGGTCGCCCTCGCCGTCGAGGCGGTCGTGCCGTCGGAGCGGACCTACCTGCTCACGCTGGGCAGCCAGCAGGGCAACGCGCACCTGCACTGGCACGTGGTGCCCCTCCCGCCGGGCACGCCGTACCGCGAGCAGCAGTATCACGCTCTGATGAGCGAGAACGGCCTCATCCCGTGGAGCCACGAGCAGGCCCGCGAGCTGGCGGACCGCATCAGGGCCGTCCTGGCGGGCCGGACAGACAGAAAGGCGGCGGCTCCCCTTGGGGGGGAGCCGCCGCCTTTCTCGTGAGCTACTTGCGCTTGCGGACCTCGTCGGCGAGCTGCGGGACGATCTGGTGCAGGTCGCCCACGACACCGAAGTCGGCCAGCTCGAAGATCGGCGCCTCAGGGTCCTTGTTGATCGCGATGATGGTCTTCGCGGTCTGCATGCCGGCCCTGTGCTGGATCGCGCCCGAGATGCCGGCGGCGATGTACAGCTGCGGCGAGACGGTCTTGCCCGTCTGGCCGACCTGGAACTGGTGCGGGTACCAACCGGCGTCCGTGGCGGCGCGGGAGGCGCCGACAGCCGCGCCGAGGACGTCGGCGAGGTTCTCGATGACCGAGAAGTTCTCCGCCGAGCCGACGCCACGGCCACCGGAGACGACGATCGCCGCCTCGGTGAGCTCGGGACGGGCGCCCTTCTCCTGCTTGACCCTGTCGACGATCTTCGAGGCCTTGGCGGCGTCGGAGAGGGCGACGGACACCTCCTCCTCGGCGCCCGCGGCGAGAGCCGGGGTGGGGGCGGTGGAGTTGGGGCGGACCGCGATGATCGGCGTGCCCTTGGTGACGCGGGAGTGGACGTTGACGCCGCCACCGAAGATGGACTGGTCGGCGACGAGGCCCTCGCCCACGCCGACCGCGTCGGTGATGACGCCCGAGTCGGTCTTGACCGCCAGGCGGCCCGCGACTTCCTTGCCCTCGGCCGTGGCGGCGACGAGGACGGCGGCCGGGGAGGCCGCGCCGACGAGCTGCGCGAGCAGTTCGGCCTTCGGCGCGACGACGTAGTCGACCACGTCGGCGGAGCCTGCGACGTAGACCTTCTCCGCGCCGTACTCGGCCAACTTGGCCTTGGCGTCGGCCGAGAAGCCCGGCCCCGCCCATACGGCCGAGGGGGTGCCGAGCGAGCGGGCCAGGGTCAGCAGCTCGAGCGTGACCTTCTTGACCTCACCGTCGACCTGCTCGACGAGAACGAGAATCTCCGACATATCAGCAAAACCCCCGTTCTCAGATGAACTTCTTGGACGCGAGGAAGTCGGCGGCCTTCGCGCCACCGTCACCCTCGTCCTTGACGATCGTGCCGGCCGCGCGCGGAGGAGCGGCGGCGAAGTCGACGACCTCGGACCAGGCCGCGCCCAGACCGACCTGCGCGGCGTCGATGGAGGCGTCGGCCACGGAGAGGGTCTCGACCGGCTTCTTCTTGGCCGCCATGATGCCCTTGAAGGACGGGTAGCGCGGCTCGTTGATCTTCTCGACGACGGAGACGACGGCGGGCAGCGTGGCCTCGACCTTGTCGTAGCCGTAGTCGGTCAGGCGCTGGATGGAGATCGAGGAGCCCTCGACGTCCACCTTGTTGGCCAGCGTGAGCTGGGCGGCGCCCAGGCGCTCGGCCAGCATGGCGGCCAGCACGCCGGTGCGGGCGTCTGTCGACTCCGAGCCGAGGATGACCAGGTCGAACCCGATCTTCTTCAGGGTCTGCGCCATCGCGTAGGAGGTCGAGAGCGCGTCCGAGCCGTGCAGGGCGTCGTCGCTGAGGTGGACTGCCTTGTCCGCGCCCATGGCCAGGGCCTTGCGAATGGTCTCGGTGGCCTTGCCTGGACCCATGGTGAGGACGGTCACCTCGCCGCCATGAGCCTCCTTGAGCTTCAGGGCCTCCTCGACCGCGTACTCGTCAAGCTCGTTGACGACGCCGTCGACGGCGTCGCGGTCGAGCGTCTTGTCATCGGACCGGAGCTTGCGCTCGGTCGCCGTGTCGGGGACCTGCTTCACGCAGACGACGATGTTCATGGCCGGTGGCCGACCTCCCGTAATCGCACGCTCGGATGAGTGCTGTCCAGACTGCCAGACTGCCCGGGGCGCCAGCTGCACGGCCCCTCGGGACGTCATGTTACCCATGAGTAGCTTTGACGCAAACCCGCAGCTCGCCCCACCCTACCGAACTATGTTCCGGAAGCCGGCTATGGCCCCGATCGGAAATCCCGATCAGGCGTTGAGCAGGAAGATCACACCCACGACCAGGGCGGTTACCGCGAAGAGCGCCAGCGAGAACGGGCTGAACAGAGCGCTCAGCGCCAGCCACAGCGCCACGGCCCCCGCCACCGACGTGAGGTCCGTCACCATGCGGCGAACCTTGAACAGGCCGCGCGACAGCAGCGCCACCGCCGCGTCGGCGACCACGACCAGCGCGTAGGTGGCCAGCAGGAGCAGCGAGACCTCGGGCAGCGGGGTCCGCGCGGCCGCCGCCAGCAGCGCGACGAACACCGCCGAACCGATCACCCACCGCCTGCGGACCTTCTCCCTGTGCAGGGCCCTCGACTCCTCGGACGACCTGCGGTGCTCGTCCGTGCCGGGCCGCCACTCGCGCGTCGACAGGTCGTGCACGTCCTGCTCACCCTGATGGGAGGGGCCGATGCCCGATCGCCTGCCCACCGAGAAGAACCGGCCCACGCCGGGAGCGCGGCCGCCCGACGCCTCGAGCACCGCCGCCTCCTGCTCCTGGCTCAGCGCGGGGCGGCGGCGTGCCGTACCCGCGCCTGTGACGCCGTGACGACCCCGGGCCGGGGCGTCCGCGCCCAGCACGGCGCAGATCTGCGCGGCCGTCGGCCGCGCCTCGGGGTCCTGCAGAAGGCAGTCGCGCAGCAGCGGCTCCAGCCACGCGGGCACCCCGTCCAGGTCCGCCTCGTGATGGACCACCCGGTAGGCGACGGCCGACAGCGGCCCCGTCCCGTACGGCTGGCGCCCCGTGGCCGCGTAGGCCAGCGTGGCGGCGAAGGAGAACACGTCGGCGGGCGCCCCGGCCTCGTGCCCCTCCAGCACCTCGGGCGCGAGATAGCCGGGCGTGCCGATCACCGCGCCCGAGGCGGTGACCGACAGCGAGTCGAGCGCGGAGGCGATGCCGAAGTCGATCACGACAGGATCGCCGTCGGCCATCATCACATTGGCCGGCTTGAGGTCCCGGTGGACGACCCCCGCCTCGTGCACGGCCAGCAGCGCCTGAGCCAGCCCCCTCGCCAGCCGCCGCAGGTCGGCCACGGGCACGGGGACGACGCTGAGCGGCCGCCCCTGCACGTACCGCGTCACCAGGTACGGCCTGCCGCCCGCGAGGGAGGCGTCGAGCACCTCGGCCACGAACGGCCCTGCGACCAGGCGCATGGTCTCGACCTCGCGTTCGAGCCTGGTCAGCGCCGAGGCGTCGGCGGCCACGTGCGGGTGCAGGAGCTTGACCGCGACCGTGCGCCCCTCGGGGTCGAGCGCGAGATGCACCTCGCCGAACCCCCCGGAGCCCAGCGTGGACAGCAGACGATAGGGGCCCAGGTGCTCACCGTCCGGCTCGCTCATGTCTCCATAGTGCCCCGCCAGGGGGCGGGAGACCACGCGTTATGACCAGGGTGACAGGAAGCCGAGCCCGAGACTGGTCATGAGCGAGTCGATGAGGCCTGTGACGAGGCCGCTCACGCTGTCCCTCGCGCTGCGGGTCAGCTCCCTGACCACGTCGGAGGGCTGCTCCCACGGGTGCCACGTCGGCTCCTGGCCCATCGCGAACATCACCGCGAGCAGCGCGGCCGTGCCGACGACCAGGGCCACCACCAGGCCCGCCCCCGGACTGCGGATGGTGCTGCTCAGCGTGCGGGTGACCGCCTTGCGCGGCGCTCCTCCGCCCGGCAGCACGAACAGGCCGGCGGCGAAGGCGCCAGCGGCGTAGGCCACGGCCTGATCGCTGTGGATCTTCAGCCCGTAGTGCAGCACGCCCCACACGCACACGCCCCACAGGATCGACAGCGGCACCTGCACCAGCGACACCAGCGCCGCCTTGATCAGCGCCCATGGCGTCCCGAGCAGGATCAGCGCGGGATCGGCCGCGCTGCTGCCGCGCAGCTGGCGGCGCGCGACGAGGTCGCCGAACAGGTACTCGCCCACGCGCAGCACCAGCGCGATCACCACGGCCGCCGCGCCCACCATCACCGGCATCATGACCGCGAGCGCGACCAGCAGGGTCAGCAGCAGCCCCGCGATGAGCGGGTGCCCGACCCGGTACCTCGGCCGTTCGGCCGCGGGAGGCGTGTAGGGCCTGGGCGCGGCTGCGGGCGCCGGCGGCGGCGTGTACGGCCTGACCGCCGCCTGCTGCGGCGGCGGGGCGAAGCCCGCCACCCGCTGGTCGGGGTACGGCGCGGGCGGCCGGTACTGCGGCACGTTCGCGGGCACGTACGGCGGCGGCTTGGGCTCGTCGCGCCGCCTCTGCTTCGGCTCCTTGCGGGGCTCGGGCCTGGGCGGCTTGGCGTACTCGACCGGCGGGAGCAGGTCGGAGTAGCTGTCGTCACGCCCGAAGGTCTTGGTCTGGCCCGGCTGCTCCAGCACGCGCGTGCCGTTCGGCGAGTGCGGCGGGGTCGGCGGCGTCTCGTTGAAGGCCGTCACCGACGGGTCGAGCTGCCGCGCCATCCGTAGCAGCTCCTGCGCGCTCGGCCGCGACTGAGGGTCGACCGCCAGCGCCCTGGCCAGCCAGCCGCGCAGCCACCCCGGCGCCTTGTCGAGCTGCGCCCGGCCTTCCATGATGTTGAAGCAGATGACCTCGAACGTGCCGGTGCCGAACGGCGGCGCACCCACCGCCGCGAAGAACACCGTCGAGGCCAGCGCGTGGACGTCGGCCGCCTGGGTGATCTCCGAGTCGCGGATGATCTCGGGGGCGAGATAGCCCGGCGTGCCGACGAACATCCCGGTCTGCGTGAGCCTGGTCGCGTTGACCAGGTGCGCGATGCCGAAGTCGATGACCAGCGGCTCGCCGTCGACCAGCATGACGTTGGACGGCTTGAAGTCACGGTGGATGACGTCGGCCGCGTGGATGGACACGAGCGCCGCGCACAACCCCTGCGTCAGCCTGATGAGCTCCTGGGCGGGCAGCGGCCCGTCGGTGAGCACCGTCTCCTCGAGCGTGCGCCCGGGCGCGAACCTGGTCACGACGTACGGCTGGCCCCCGACCAGCTCGGCGTCGAGCACCTCGGCCACGTGCCTGCTGCGCACCCTGCGCATGGTCTCGACCTCGCGCGTCAGCCTGTCGCGCGCCTTGAGGTCGGCGGCCACATGGGGGTGCAGCACCTTGATGGCGACCTCGCGCCCCTCCTCGTCGATCCCGAGGTGGACAACCCCCATGCCCCCCTCGCCGATCTTCCTGACGAGCCGGTAGGGTCCGAGACGCTCGGGCGCCTGGGTGTTGCCGGTGCTCATCTACTCATCCCCCTCCTTGGTCCGCCTTCCCCCTGAGGCCCTGGAGCTGGTCCGTGATCGGACTCACGCCGACCGGTGCCCATACGGACCGCCTGCCCGTATCCGGCACCGTGCCGTACGCCAGGACCAGGGAGAGCGCGGCTCCGACCGCGAGCACGCCCGCGAGCCCCATGGCCACGGTACGCGACGGAACCAGGGACGCGAGCGTCCTCCGCATCTGCCGCCCTGGAGCTTCTACCCCCGGACCGGCGCAAACCGTCCATAGCGCGATCGCTCCGCCCCAGGCCAGCGCGTTGGTCAACGGCATCCGGGTCAGCACCGTCAGCAGCAGCGTCACCGGCAGACCGAGGATCAGCGCGTACGGCACGAGCGCGATCGTGATGCCGATCGACTTCAGCAGCGCGGCCGGCTGGGCGAACACCCTCAGCACGTCGGCCGCCGCGGCGCCCGTCGGACGCCTGGCGTTCAGCTGCGGCTGGGCCAGGTCCGCCGCGCGCAGCAGCACGGCGAACGGGATCGCCACCGCGCTCACCACCACGGGCGCGAGGACGGCCAGCACGATCATGATGACGAGCAGCATGGCGCCCGCGACGCCGTACGCCTTGGAGCGCTGCAACGCCAGGCCAGGGCGCGCGCCGGGGATGCGCGGCTCACGCCACGTCTCGGGGTCGTGCGACGCCTGGTGGGCCTGCTGGGGCGCCTGCTGACGGCCCTGCAGGGGCACCGGCTGGTACGGCTGCTGGCCGTAGGGCGAGGGGAGGTCGGGCGCGTCGGGGCGGACCCTACGCGTGGGGATGTCGCCGTCCCTGTGCGGGTACGGCGGAGCCTGCGGAGGCACGCCCTGGTAGCCGGAACGCCCGCCCTGCGCGCCGGCCTGGCCGCCGGAGGGCGGGAACGAGCCCGCCCCTTGCTGGTAGCCGCCCGAGGGGTGGCCGGTGCCCTGGCCACCTGACGGGTGCCCGGTGCCCTGGGGCGGGGCGTTGTGCTGGGACGGGCCCGCCGCCGGCCACGGGCGGCTGGAGGGCGGGTCGGTGGCCGCGCGGGTCGGCACGTCCCACGGCTGCGCGGAGGCCTCCTCGCGCATCTGGCGCAGCTCCTCGGGAGTCACGCGCCGGGTCGGCCACGGGTCGCCGCCCGTGGTCGCGTGCTCGCCCTGCTGTCCTTGCTGACCCTGCTGACCGGCCGGCTGACCCGGTGCGCCGGCCTGCCGGCCCTGGTCGCCCGCGGGGGCCTGGCCCGGCCGGGCCTGTCCGCCGACCTGGTTCTGGCCACCCGTCGTGCCCTGGTTGCCGGTCGGCGGGCGCGCGGGGCTCTGGTTGCCCAGCAGCGAGACGTACTCCGGGCTGCCGGGGGCGGGCGTGCCGTACGGCCTGGACGAGGACGGCGGCCCGAGCGGCGGGCGCGCGGGCGGGATCGCCGGGGTGGGCACGTCGGCGGGGTCGGAGACAGGACGCTCGCTCTGCCGGTCGGGGCGCGGCACGGTGGAGATCTCGTCGGGCACCTTGGCCGGACCTGGCCCCAGCCCGGCGGTCTGCTCGGCCAGCTCCGCGGCCTTGGGCCGCTTGGCGGGGTTGCGCTGGAAGGCGGCCTTGAGCAGCGGCTGCAGCTCGCGCGGCGCCGCCGAAACCTCGGCCTTGCCCGCCGTGATGTTGTAGAAGATCATCTCGAGCGTGCCCTTGCCGAAGGGCGGCTGGCCGGTCGCCGCGAACAGCAGCGTGCCCGCCCACGCGTGGACGTCGACCTCGGGGCCCGCCTCGTGACCCTCGATGATCTCGGGCGCGAGGTAGCCGGGAGTGCCGATGAACATGCCGGTCTGCGTCAGCCTGGTCGCGTCGACCGCCTGGGCGATGCCGAAGTCGATCAGGACGGGGTCGCCGTCGAGGATCAGCACGTTGCCCGGCTTGAGGTCGCGGTGGATCACGCCGACGGAGTGGACCGCGGCCAGCGCGGACGCCACACCGTGGGCGACCCTGATCAGCGCGGGCAGCTCCAGCGGCCCGTCGTGCTTCACGATCTCGTCGAGGGGGCGTCCCGGGACGTAGCGGGTCACGATGTAGGGCCGGTGGCCCGTCACATCGGCGTCGAGGACCTCGGCGATGTACCTGCTGCGCACCCGCCGCATCGTGTCGACCTCGCGCGAGAGCCGCCGCCTGGCGACGTCGTCGCCCGCGACCTCCGCGCGCAGGACCTTGACCGCCACCTGCCGCCCCTGCGGGTCGACAGCGAGGTGGACAACGCCCATTCCGCCTTCGCCGAGCCGCCTGAGCAGCCGGTAAGGCCCTAGTCGGTCATCGTTCATGGCATGAAGCACCATACCGGCTCAAACCCCGCCCCAGAGATGAACCTCGAGGTCACATTCCCACGCATATGTAACGTCTGAAATGCCCCCATGGGTTTCCCAATCATCGGTATCGCATTGGTCTCAATTCGCTAGGTCAAGGACCTCCGCGGTTTTCAACCCGGCCAGCGCGGCCCCTGACAGGGCCAGCTTCGATCGCCTCACCCCACTGCCGATGACCACGTCGGGATGCGCGGCCACCCTGCTGTCGACCAGGATCGGCCAGTCGTCGGGCAGGCCGAGCGGCGTGATACCTCCATACTCCATCCCCGTGAGCGAAACCGCGTCGTCCATGGGGGCGAAGCTGGTCTTGCGCGCCTCGAGGTGCCTTCTCACCACGCCGTTGACATCGGCCCTGGTCGTCGCCAGCACCATGCAGGCGGCGTAGCGCACCTCGCCGCCGCGCTTGGCGGCCACCACCACGCAGTTGGCCGACGCGTCCATCGCCACCCCGTACTTGTCGCAGAAGGCCGCCGTGTCGGCCAGGTCAGGGTCGATCTCGGCCACGCGCACCTCCTCCTCCATCTGACGTACGGCGAGCGCCACCGGTTCGGCGAGCAGGTCGAGCCGGTCGGGCGCGGGAACCCAGTGCAATGTCATGACCAGGACCCTACGCCTCACGCGGACCTGACGGCCCGCTGGTGGAGCAGGGTCACGGCGCTCCTGGCCGACTCCATGGCACCCGCCTGCCAGGCCACCAGGTGAGTGAGCCAGTCACCCGCGAAGTACACCCTTCCCGACGGACGTTGCAGGAGAGTGAAGGACGAATCAAAGGCCGGCCAGCGGACCCAGCCTCCCTGCACGTGAGGCTGGCGCTCCCACGCGATGGAGACGCTCGACAGCAGGTCCGAGCGGTACTTCTCACCGTGGATCTTCTTGCCCTGGGTGAGCGCCCTGCGCTTGCGGTCCTCGGGGATCAGCGCGCCGTACAGCTGCGCGGCCTCGTCGGAGTTGTAGTAGCCGACGAGCAGGCCGCGCTGGGCGTGGTAGTCGTGGGAGGGATACCAGATGTGCGTGATGTCGAGGTCGGTCTCGGTGACGCCGCCGTAGATGCGGTCCTCGAGCTCCCACCAGCGCCTGCCGTACTCCAGTCCGATCTTGCCGGCGGCGACCGGAACGGGGGTTTTGAGGGCGATAGTTACCTTTTCCCCGAGATTGTGGAAAATCTTCGCCATCACGTGCGGTGGGAGCGTGGCCACGCAGAAGTCGGCGGTCAGCTCGCCGCCCTCCCATGCGACGGTGACACCGTGGTCCAGGTTGGTGATCTTGGTGACCCTGGCGCCCGTTCTGATGCGGTCGCGGCCGACGGCCTCCGTCAGCTTGACGACGATCGCGTCCATGCCGCCGACCGGCTGGAACATCGGGGTCGCCTGGTCGTAGCCGAAGTCGTTGGTGATCGCCCTGCCCACGCCCGCGGCGAGGACGTCGTGGATGCCGGCGGGCCCGGTGATCTCCGTGCCGCCGTCCATCCCCGGATAGGTGGTGAAACCGCGCCGCTCCGAGCCTTCGTAGGCCAGCCTGGGCCCCAGGTCGCCGAACCTGCGCAGGAACTCCAGCAGGCGCTCCCTGTCGTCCCGATTGAGCCTGCGGTCCAGCGTGCCCTGATGTGTGGCCTTGGCGAGCAGTTCCGCGATGTATCCGTACATGTCGGCACGAGCGGTCTTGTTGCGGACGGTGCGCCCGTTGGTGTGGACGTAGGCGGCGGCGTTGGTGTTGACGAATGTCTCAATGGGGATGCCGAGCTCGCGGCAGTAGTCCATCGTCACCATCCACGGCGCGATCCTGCCGGGGCCCGCGTTGAAGTAGACGCCCTCGCCGAAGCGGACGTCCTGCGCCGGGCCGTTCAGCTCCGTGAGCCGGTCGCCGCCACGCAGCGTGAGGTTGCGCCCTCCCGTCCTGTCGCCGGCCTCCAGCACGGTGCAGTCGTAGCCCGCCTTGCCCAGCTCGTAGGCGGCCGTCAGCCCGGCCACTCCCGCGCCGAGGATGACCACCGAGGCGGCGCCCCTGCCCTTGAGCGTGAAATCTCCCTGCCTGGGCGGGGTGAACGCCTTGTCCTGCTCCGAGGGGGCCAGGCCGAGCGCGCCCATCGCCGCGTACATCGCGCCGGCGCCACCCGCCGCGCCGATCCCGACCAGCAACCCCCGCCTGGTGAGCGCGGCCCGATCAGCCATAGGGGCCGCTGCCGCAGGCCACCTGCCCGCCGATCGTCGCGAACAGGCCCATCAGCGCCATGATCTCGGTGAAGTCGTCCGTCACGAACTCGATCTCCCGCGAGCCCGCCTGCTTCACCCCCGGGATCAGCGCGCACGCCGCCGCGATCGCCGTGGAGTTCCACTCCACACCCAGCGTGTACGGCCTGGCCGCCGCATAGGGCGTGAAGTCGCTCAACCTGTCCAACGCCCGCGCCGCGCTCTCACGGATACGCGACTGGGCAACGCTCGGCGGCAGCAACTCGGCGGAGAACTTGTCGATCCCCTTCTTCACCGAGACCGTCTCCACGTCGCCGAGCACGTCCCTGGCCTCCTCGCCGACCGCCTCGTCACCCGTGATGAGCGCGACGGGAACCCCGTGGAAACCGGCGCAGGCCGCGACCAGCCTGGTCTCGCCGCACGGCTCGCCGTTGAGGAAGATGTTCTGGATCTCCTTGCCCATCCACGTGTGGTTGAGCACGCCGTGCTGCACGCCGGCGCGGGCGTGGTAGCCGACGAACATCGCCGCGTCGAACGAGGAGTCGAGCCCCTGCGCCATGCGCTGCGACTTGCCGGGGCCGCGGATGAGGGTGGCGCGCGGGTCGAGCAGGTCGATCCGCAGGTTCTTGGTGGAGCCGTGGGCGTCGTTGACCAGCACGCTGGTGGCGCCCGCGTCGAAGGCGCCCGCGATGGCGGCGTTCGCGTCGGCGGTCATGAGCTCGCAGCCGCGCTCGTAGCCGCGCTTGCCCGCGTGCATCTCCTCCGGGTCGGTCAGCCCGGTCACGCCCTCCATGTCGACCGACAGGTAAACCTTCACCTCACCGCCTCCTCTCACTCACGGCCGAACCGCACGCTCTCCCGACGGACCCCGGCACGCCGACTGTCACGCGCCCCACGTCTCGACCCGCCGCGCCTGCGCCTCGTCCATGAACCCCACCCGCGCCGCCATGAACTTCGCCACCTGCCCCCGCCATGCCTGCGGGACCTCCTCGATCGCCGGCCGGTAGCAGTGGTCCAGCCACGCCGTCGACTCCTCCGTCGCCCGAAGGTAGTGGGCGGCCTTCGCGAAAGGCGTCTTCTCGATGCCCGGGATGCGCGCGCAGCCGTACTCGATCATCTCCTGCCCGCCGTACGGCGGCGGCTCCTGCCACTTGCGCGCCACGGGACGGCTCGCGGTGATCGGCGTGTCCATCGGCCTGCGTTCGACCGCGGCCTGGATGAGCTCCTTGTACAGGCACTTCCCGCACGTGCGGCACGGCCCGCCGGTGCCCCGCAGGCACCACCTGACCTGCGCCTTCAGCGGCGACTCCAGCGCGATGCGCATGGTGACCGCCTCGCTCACGCCGCCCACGGGCAGCACGATGTGCACGCCCACCGCCGCGAACAGCCGCCCCCACGCCCCGTGCGGCGCCCACATGAGGTTGTCGGGGGTGTAGCGCAGCAGGTAGCGGTCGCCGCCCAGCCAGCGCGAGCCCAGCTCGTAGCCGAACGCGAGCCCGCCCAGGTCCATGCGGTCGGCCAGCAGCAGCGCGCCCGCCGCGACCGCGTGGTGCTCCGGGTAGCCGGGCCTCGGCTCGGCGAGGGTGAACTCCAGGTCGGACTCGACCGTGGTCACCTCACGTCCGGTCTGTACGGCGAGCCTGGCCAGCACGTCCGACCTGTAGTGCGGCCACCGGTTCGGGACCCGCTGGTGCGACACCCTCCTGAAGTGCACGAACGGCGCATCAGGGAAGATCGTCGCCGCGGCCACCGAGTCGGCGCCGCCACTGTAGGAGATCGCCAGCGTCCCGCCCGCCTCGCGAGGCGTCCCGCCGACGGGCCCCGCCTCGACCCCCCACCCGTCGTGCAGCGCCCGCGCCAGCTCCGGCGAGACCGGCCGGTCGAACGTGATCCGCCTGCGCGTCCAAGGGGCCACGATCGTCCACGCGGCCACCGCCCACAGGTCGTCGTGCGCGTCGCCGGGCACGTCCTTGATCTCGCACGAGTTGGTGGCCAGCTTCACCGGGTGGTCGTCGGCGGCCCTGCCGGTGATCTCGTCCTCGGGGTCGAGCCTGAACGTCAGCTCGCCGCCGTTCCACCTCACGCGCACGAGCGCTCCCTGAGCTCGTCGATCGCCTGCCAGACGAGGACCTCGTTCTGGAGCACCCTGTCGAGCGCCTGCGCGGTCTCGAAAGCCAGCCGGTGCGCCTCCTCCGCCTTCGGGTCCTGCTTGTGCTCGGACCGGGCCTCGGACGGCCTGGGGGTGGTCCTGAGCCGCTGCACCTCGGCCTGGAGGGTGGTCACCTCACGTCGGAGCGTCTGGACTTCCCACAACGCGTCCTTGATGTCCTGCCGGTGGTCGGCGACCGAGATGTAGCGGGAGTCGAACCACGAACGCACGGCCTTCCTCAGCCGCGCCGGGACCAGGACGCGCATCATGAAACGCCACGATAGCGGCAAACCCTCTTCATCCTGGGCCGGTCGCCCACGTTCGCCCGCCCCACCTTCGAGCCGGCCCCCGACCCACCTGCGCATGATCGTCGGGCTCACTCCGGCCGTTCCTCGCCGGTGGGATCGGTTCCGCATTCGCCCTTCGGCCAGCCTGGGTCCCGGGGAGCTCGGCCCCCGGACAGGGGAGCCCGAGCCCCCTGAAGCGCGGAGCGCGAGACGGGCGAGGCCCATGCGGTGCGGCGGGTCAGCGGCCGGTGAACTTGGGCTTGGACTTCTCGGCGAAGGCCCGCATGCCGATCTTGGCGTCGTCCGTGGCGAACAGGCCGGAGAACTGCAGCCGCTCCACCTCGAGCCCCGTGTCCAGGTCGACCTCCAGGCCCTGGTCGACTGCCTGCTTGGCGGCGCGCAGGGCGACGGTGGGGCCGCCGACGAACGTGGCCGCCCACGTCAGCGCCGCCTCGTAGACCTCCACGTCGGGGACGACCTTGTCGACCAGGCCGATGGACAGGGCCTCGGCGGCGGTGATGTGGCGTCCGCTGAAGATGAGGTCCTTAGCGCGGGCGGGGCCGATCAGGCGGGGAAGGCGCTGGGTGCCGCCCGCGCCGGGGATGATGCCGAGCTGGATCTCGGGCTGGCCGAGCTTGGCGCCCTCACCCGCCACCCGGAAGTCCGCGCACAGGGCGAGCTCGCAGCCGCCGCCCAGCGCGTAGCCGGTGATCGCGGCGATGACCGGCTTGCCGATGCGCGTGACCGCGGTGAAACAGTCCTGGAGGATCTTCGAGTGGGCTGCCATGTCCGCATAGGACATGTCGGCCATTTCCTTGATGTCGGCACCGGCGGCGAACACCCGCTCCCCGCCGTACAGGACCACCGCATGGACGTCCTGGTCGGCGTCCACGGCGCGCGCGCACTCGGCGATCTCGCGCTGGACCTGCCCGTTGAGGGCGTTCATCTTCGGACGATCGAGCCTGATCGTGGCGATCTGGTCGGACACCTCGACGCGTACAAACTCACCCATGGGGCGACCCTATCCGGCGACGGCGAGAAACAGCACGGGCCGTCCACGCACGTCTTCCGGCAAAGCGGTGAATCTTTTGTGAAACTCGGAAATACCTCCGCGAGGTCGTCCCCCGCGGTGCATCGTGAGCTCAACAGGTGACAGTGGAGGCGCGATGTTACGGCTGGCACAGCTGGTCGCCGTGGTGGTCAGCGCGGGCTTCTCCTTCGGCGGGGTCATCGGCATCGTCTACTCCGCCGACCCTCCGGCGCGGAAGGCGGTCGCGTTCACGCTGCTGGCCGTCCTGCTCGCGCTGCACCTGCGCAACTGTGTGCGGCGGACCGACGGGCGCAGGCCGCGCTGGTGGCCGTGGACGCTCGCCGTACAGGCGGTGCTGACCGCGGCCGGCCTGATCTGGTTCGCGAGCACGTGGTACGGCAACACCGGCTTCCTGGCCGCCGCCGTCCTGCTGCTGATCAGAAGGCCATGGGCCAGGTGGACGGCGTTCTCGCTGGTGCTGCTCGCCCAGTTCCTCTCGGCGCTGACCGTGCGGCCCACCCTGAGCGAGGCGCTCTACCTCGTCGTCGGCCAGGCGGCCTTCGTCGGCGTCGCGCTGTACGGCGTGGTCCGCCTCTACGACCTGATCGTCGACCTGCGCAGCACGCGGGCGGAGCTGGCCGCGGCCGAGGTGGCCCGCGAGCGGCTGACCTTCGCCGAGGAGCTCAACGAGCGGGTCGGCGGCAGCCTGGAGCGCGTGGTCGGCGCTCTGCAGCGGCCCGACCTGACGCGCGACGAGCTGGAGACCAGCCTGGCGACGGCGCGAACGGCGCTCACGGAGGTCCGCTCGGTCTCCCACGCCCACCGCGAGAGCACGCCCGCCAGGACGCTGGCCGGAGACCTGACCATCAGGGTCGTGACCGTGCTCGTGGTCACCACCGTGCTGCTGATGATCGTCCCGCACGAGGTGCGCCACCTCCTCCAGATCCGGCCTTCGGGCCTCCAGCTCGCGGTGTTCGTCGCCGCGCTGGCCGCCTTCGTCGCCCTGTACCTGCGGGCGTGCCTGTCCGACGGGAGGCACCGGCTCTGGACGCTGGCCGCGATGGTGGTGCTCACCTACGCCCCGACGCTGGTGCTCGGCGTCAAGCTCTGGTACGTCGCCACGCTCCTCCCCGGCGCCGTCGTGGTGCTGCTGCGCGGCCACGCCAGATGGATCGGGGCGGCCGCGGTGATCACGGGTGACACGGTCTTCCACCTGACGCTCTCCGGGCTGGCCGGCAACACACTCGACGTCGCCTACGGCATCGTCTACGTGGTCGAGCGGGCGATCATCGTCTACGCGCTCTGGCGGATGGCCAGGCTGACCGTCGAGCTGCGCGAGGCGCGGGCCGAACTGGCCAGGGTCGAGGTGGCGCGCGAGCGGCTCCGGTTCGCCAGGGACCTGCACGACCTGCTCGGGTACGGCCTGTCCGTGGTGGTGCTCAAGGCTGAGCTGGCCTTCCGCCTGCTGGAGCGGGATCCCGTTGCGGCAGGGCGGCAGCTGTCCGACGGGCTCGACGCGGCCCGCCAGGTGCTCGCCGACCTCGGCTCCGTGGCCGCAGGGCGCACCGAGATCTCGCTGGCGGCGGAGGCCGAGTCGGCGCGGGCGGTGCTGGAGGCCGCGGACGTCGAGGTGAGCTGGTCCTTCACCGCCGTGCCGCTGCCCGAGGACGTGGACGCGGCGTTGGCGACCGTGGTGCGCGAGGGCGTGACCAACGTGATCAGGCACAGCTCGGCGCGCCACTGCACGCTGGAGATCACCGTCGACGACCTGCTGGTACGGCTGCGCCTGACGAACGACGGGGTGGCGGCGGCCGTACCCGGTCACGGTCCGGGCTCCGGGGTCGGCAACCTCACGCAGCGGCTGGCCGCGCTGGGCGGGCGGCTGCGCACCGAACGGGCGGCGGGCTCGTTCGAGCTGGTGGCGGAGCTCCCGCTAGAGCCAGCCCTCGTCGGCGGCGATGCGGATCGCGTCGACCCTGTTCCTGGCGTTGAGCTTCATGACCGCTGACGACAGGTAGTTGCGGACCGTGCCCCTGCTGAGCGAGAGCCGTACCGCGATCTCGTCGGCCTCCGCTCCGGTCGCGGCCAGCCGCAGCACGTCGACCTCGCGGACGGCCAGCGGGTTGTCCGCCTTGCGCAGGGCCGCGACGGCCAGCTGAGGGTCCACCACCTGCTCGCCCCCGACCACTTTCCTGATGGCGTCGATGAGGTCGCCCGGCGGCGAGTGCTTGAGCAGGAACCCGCTGACCCCCGAGGCCATCGCGCGGCGCAGGTAGCCGGGCCTGGCGAACCCCGTGAGCACCACCGTGCGGCACCCCGGCACCTCCTCGCGCAGCAGGGCGGCCGCGCTCAGGCCGTCGAGCTCGGGCAGCTCGATGTCGAGCACGGCCACGTCGGGCCGCGACTCCAGCGCGGCCGGCACGATCCGGTCGCCCCGCCCCACGGCCGCGACGACGGCCAGGTCGTCCTCCAGCTCGAGCACGGCGGCCAGCGTTTCACGCAGGATGCGCACATCCTCCGCGATCAAGACCCTGATCATCTGAATCCTTCACACGGAACCGGTGAACGTGGCACTACAGCGGTGCTTCCCGGATTGCGAATATAACGGCAAGAGAAGAGGAGCACACCATGCAGAAGATCTCCACGTACCTCTGGTTCGACAACCAGGCGGAGGAGGCGGCCAACCACTACGTCTCGATCTTCGACGACTCCAGGATCGTCGAGGTCACCCCGATGATCGTGACCTTCGAGCTCGAGGGCCATCGCTTCCTCGCACTCAACGGCGGTCCGCAGTTCAGGTTCAACGAGGCGATCTCCCTCTACGTCGACTGCGAGTCGCAGGACGAGGTGGACGAGCTGTGGGCGAAGCTCACCGCCGACGGCGGCGAGGACGGCTCCTGCGGCTGGCTCAAGGACAAGTACGGCCTCTCCTGGCAGATCATCCCCAAGGCCCTCCCCAAGCTGCTCAGCGACCCCGATCCGGCCAGGGCGGAGCGCGCCATGCAGGCGATGCTCAAGATGTCGAAGATCGACGTCAAGGCACTCGAGGATGCCGCCAACGGCTGACGGCTCAGCCCTCGACCACGTGCTCGGCGATGCGGGCGCGGGCCCCCGTCCAGGCGGCCCGCGCCCCAGCCCTCCCGGGTCAGCGCGTCAACGGCCCTCTTGGCCGGGGTCGCGAAGCACAGCACCGTGCGCTCGACCGGCCGACCCTGTGGTTGGCGGGCTGGAGGTCGTCGGCGAGCGCGTGTGACGGCGTGGCGGGATGCAACCGGTGGCTGCTGTGGTCCACTCTGATGCCTGCGACCTCGAAGCCGGCTGGTCGGAGCGTTACAACGCGGTGACTCGCACCCCCCTCAGGGCCGCGCGCCACGTGGCGCGGTCGCCCTGTCGGGTGAAGTCCTGAAAAATATCTTCTCAATCCTCTTCTAGAGGAAGGAAAATGTTGAGACGCTGACTCCCGTACGACCCCCCAGTCAAGGAGTCTTCGATGCGCAAAGCGTTGGCGGTCGCGTGCTTCTTACCGCTGCTGATCCCCGTAGGGGTCGCGCAGGCCGACGCGCCGGAGGACCGGCAGAAGGCGTTCGCGGCCGCGGCCGAGACCTACCAGGTGCCGGAGAGCGTCCTGCTCGGTGTGTCCTACCTGGAGTCCCGCTGGGACGCCCACGCGGGGCAGCCCAGCAACGACGCCGGTTTCGGCCCGATGCACCTGACGGACGCGGCGGCCTTCACCGGCTCCAACCACCACGGTGAGGGCGAGGAGGACCCGCGCGGCGACGACACCCGCCCGCTGGCCCTGCCTGCCGAACCGCCGGCGGTGCCGCAGGACATCCCCGTCTCGCTCAGGACCATGGAGAAGGCGGCGGAGCTCACCGGCGAGTCGCACGAGACGCTCAGGAGCGACCCCGCGGCCAACATCCGCGGCGGCGCGGCGCTGCTCGCCGACTACCAGAAGCAGCTCGGGGCGCCGCTCAGCGACGACCCCGCGCAGTGGTACGGCGCGGTGGCCCGCTACTCCGGCGCCACCGAGCGCGACGCCGCCAAGTTCTTCGCCGACGAGGTCTACTCGGTGATCGCCGAGGGGGCGACGCGCAAGACGGACGACGGGCAGCAGGTCACGCTCAAGCCGGTTCAGGGGCTCGGCAAGATCGTGGCGTGGCTCGACAAGCTCGGGCTCTCGCTCCCCCGCCGTGACGGTGTGGAGTGCCCGCTCTCGATCTCCTGCGAGTGGATCCCCGCGGCGTACGCGCAGCTGCCGAACAACGACTACGGCCACTACGACCTGGCCGACCGGCCGAACAACCAGAAGGTCGACTACATCATCATCCACGACATGGAGGGCTACTGGGCCCCGTCCGTCAAGCTGAACCAGGACCCGAAGTGGCCGGGCAGCTGGCACTACTCGGTCCGGTCGAGCGACGGTCACATCGCCCAGCAGATCAAGACCAAGGACGTCGGCTGGCAGGCGGGCAACTGGTACATCAACGCCAAGTCCATCGGCATCGAGCACGAGGGCTTCCTGGCCGAGGGCAGCACCTGGTACACCGAGGCGATGTACCGCACGTCCGCCAGGCTCGTGCGCTACCTGGCCATGCGCCACGGCGTGCCGCTCGACCGCGCGCACATCCTCGGGCACGACAACGTGCCGGGCACGCTGCCGACCACGGTCAAGGGCATGCACGAGGACCCGGGTCCGTTCTGGGACTGGGCGCACTACTTCCAGCTGATGGGCGCCCCGCTCCACCAGTTCGGCGGCCCGCGGTCGGGCTCCATCATGATCAAGCCTGACTTCGCGACCAACAAGCCGTACTTCTACGGCTGCGACCGCAAGAACCCCTCGGCGGCGTGCCCGCCGCTGCCCGCCTCCACGGTGTGGCTGCGCACCGAGCCGCGCGCCGACGCGCCGCTGGTCAAGGACATCGGCAAGCACCCCACGGGTGACTCCCTCTACAGCGTCTACGACCACAGCGCCCGCGCCACCACCGGCCAGCGGTACGCCGTGGCCGACCGGCAGGGCGACTGGACGGCGATCTGGTACCTCGGGCAGAAGGCGTGGTTCCACAACCCCGCCGACAACCCGACCGCGGTGCCGTCCATGGGATTCGTCGTGACCCCGCGCCCGGGGCTGGCGACCATCCCCGTGTACGGCAGGGCGTACCCGGAGCAGGAGGCCTACCCCGCCGGTATCCCGTACCAGGCGGTGACGCCGCTGCAGTACACGTTCTCTGCGGGACAGAAGTACACGCTGGGCGGTCCCGCGGCCACCGAGTACTACCGGGCCGTGACCTACGACCCCGCTCCGCACACGGTGGTGCGGGGCAAGACGCGGTACCTGGAGATCCAGTTCGGGCACCGGGTGATGTTCGTCAAGGCCGACGACGTCCAGGTGTCGTTCCAGTGAGCCGGTGATCGTCCGGGACCTCGCCCGCCAGGGCGGGGTCCCGTTCTTCTCACCGGCTGGTGAACCGGCGGCCCCTGGACCCGCGGGCGCTCGGGCTTCTGCCCCACCGCGTCGGGTCGGCGGGCGAACCCTCCAGTGGTGTCAGCGCTTGCGGGTGAATCCCGAGACCGCGCGCCTGGTGCTCTGCAGCGCCTCCTGGGAGGTGTCGAACGTGCGCTGCGCCACTCCCACGAACACGCAGTCGACGACGAGCAGCTGGCTGATCCTGCTGGCCAGTGCTCCAGGGCGGAACTCCGTCTCCCGCCCCGCCGAGATCAGCACGTGCTCGGCCAGCCCGGCGAGCGACGAGCGCGGGTTGTTGGTGATGGCGACGGTCGTGGCCCCCGCCTCACCGGCCATCCGCAACGGCTCCAGCACGTCGGGCGTCTCGCCCGAGGTGCTGATGCCGATCGCGACGTCGCCGTTCTTCAGCAGGACCGCGCTGGTCAGGGCGAGGTGGGCGTCCTGGAAGGCGTGGCTGGACAGGCCGATGCGCATGAGCTTCTGCGCCATGTCCTGGGCGACCAGGCCGGAGGCGCCCACGCCGTACGAGTCGATCCTGCGGGCGCCCGCGATGGCGTCGACGACCAGGCCGAGCCGTTCGGAGGTGAGCTGGGCGACGGTGTCGTTGATCGCCTCGGACTCCGCGCGGGACACCTTGAGTATGACCTCCGACAGCGGGTCGTCGGGGGCGAGGTCGCCGGGGACCAGGCGGTCAGGTTGCGCGGCGGCGGCCGCGAGGGCGAGCCTGAGCTGCGGGTATCCGGCGAAACCGAGCAGCCTCGCGGTGCGGACGATCGTCGCCTCGCTGGTGCCCGAGGCGGCTGAGAGCTCGGTGATGGTGCTGCGGGCGACGGTGGCGGGGTCCTCGAGGATGAGCCTGGCCACGGTCTGCGCGGCGGGGGTCAGCGACGGGAGGACGCCGCGGACGGTGGCCACGAGTGTGTCGGCCCTGAGACCGTTCCGGGTGTCTTCCACATACCGATTATGGGGCCTGTACGGGCGCGTCGACCGCTGCCGGGCTTCCTTCCCACAAACCACCAAAGCGGGACGCGCCTGCGGTCCTGATGCGCGGGACCGGGATCCGGTCCTGGCCCCGCGCGATCGTCAGCGGAGTGTGCCGTTGGTCATGCCGGCGGGCTCCTCGGGCAGGGCGATCAGGCCCAGCTCGGCCGGGTTGGCCATCAGCGGCTGGGAGGGAACGACGCGGACCGTGTACCCGAACGCTCCCGTGCTGTCGAGCGGGATCTTCCCGGCGAAGTGGGCCTTGCCGTCGTCGTTCGTCCCTTCCAGGGTCATGGCGTGGTAGCTCGGGTTCAGCAGTTCGTCGTGCGGGCCGACCTTGCCGTACGCCACCTGGACAAGCAGGTCGGACGGCTCGAGCTCGCCGAGCGCGATCGTCGCCCGCAGGTCGAGCGCCGCGCCGACCTCGGGCGTGTCGCCGACGCCCGAGGCTTCGACGTGCTCCACCCGGACCCCTGGCCATGCCTTGGCGACGCGCAGCCGCCAGGCGGCGAACGCCTTGGCGGGCGCGAAGGAGTCGGCCGACAGCGCGCGGGCGGAGGCGGAGGCGGGTGTGTAGAGCTCGACGACGTAGTCGCGGAGCATCCGCCCCGCCAGCACCTTGGGCCCGAGCGAGGTGAGCGTGTGGCGAACCATCTCCAGCCACCTGCGGGGCAGGCCGTCGGGCGCCCTGTCGTAGAAGCGGTCGGAGACCTCGTGCTCGATGAGGTCGTAGAGCGCGGCGGCCTCGAGCTCGTCGCGCCTGTCGGGGTCGGCGACGCCGTCGGCGGTGGGGATCGCCCAGCCGTTGGTGCCGTCGTACCACTCGTCCCACCAGCCGTCGCGGATCGACAGGTTGAGCCCGCCGTTCAGCGCCGACTTCATGCCCGAGGTGCCCGACGCCTCCAGCGGGCGCAGCGGGTTGTTCAGCCAGACGTCGCAGCCCTGGACGAGCAGCTGGCCGAGCGCCATGTCGTAGTCGGGCAGGAAGACGATGCGGTGCCGCACGTCCTCCTCGTCGGCGAACCTGACGATCTGCTGGATGAGCTTCTTGCCGCCCTCGTCAGCCGGGTGGGCCTTGCCCGCGATGAGGATCTGCACGGGCTTGTCGGGGTCGAGCAGGAGCTCCCGCAGCCGGACCGGGTCGCGCAGCATGAGCGTGAGCCGCTTGTAGGAGGGCACGCGCCGGGCGAACCCGATGGTCAGCACGTCGGGGTCGAGCGCGTCGTCGACCCAGGTCAGCTCGGCGTCGGAGGCGCCGCGATCGCGCCACGACGCGCGCAGCCGCACCCTCGCCGCCTCGACCAGGCGCTCGCGAAGGTGGCCGCGGATCGACCAGATGTCGGCGTCGGAGATCTTCTGGACGCCTTCCCAGCCCTGCGCCTTGTCGATCAGGGACGGCAGCTCGCGGCCCGCCAGCTCCATGATCTCGCGGCCGACCCACGTGGGTGCGTGGACGCCGTTGGTGATCGACCCGATCGGCACTTCGTGCAGGTCGAATCCTGGCCAAAGTTCCTTGAACATCTCCCGGCTGACCTCGCCGTGCAGCTCGGAGACGCCGTTGACGCGCTGGGCCAGGCGCATGCCCATGATCGCCATGTTGAAGCGGCCGGGCTCCTGCTCGGCGCCCAGCGCGAGGATGCGCTCGACGGGCACGGTCGGCCACGCGTTGTCGCCGCCGAACTGCCTCTCGATCATGTCGGAGGGGAAGCGGTCGATGCCCGCGGGAACCGGCGTGTGGGTGGTGAACACCGTGCCCGCGCGGACGGCCTCCAGCGCCTCGTCGAAGGACAGGCGGGACTCCGTCAGCTCGCGGATGCGCTCCAGGCCGAGGAAGCCCGCGTGGCCCTCGTTGGTGTGGAAGACCTCGGGCTCGGCGTGCCCGGTGATCTGGCAGTAGGCGCGGATCGCCCTGACGCCCCCCACGCCGAGCAGCAGCTCCTGCATGAGCCTGTGGTCGGTGCCGCCGCCGTACAGGCGGTCGGTGACGTCGCGCGCGGCGGCGTCGTTGTCGGCCACGTCGGAGTCGAGCAGCAGCAGCGGCACCCTGCCGACCTGCGCCACCCACACCTGCGCGTGCAGGGCCCTGTTGCCGGGCAGGCCGATCCTGATGTGTACGGCGGTGCCCTCCTCGTCCTTCAGCAGGCTGAGCGGCAGGCCCCCGGGGTCGAGGCTGGGATAGTGCTCCAGTTGCCAGCCTTCGGGCGACAGCGACTGGGTGAAGTAACCGTGGCGGTAGAGCAACCCCACCGCGAGGATCGGCACGCCCAGGTCGCTGGCCGCTTTCAGGTGGTCGCCCGCCAGGATGCCGAGGCCGCCCGAGTACTGCGGGAGGGCAGCGGCGATGCCGTACTCGGGCGAGAAGTAGGCGATCGCGTTGGCGGCATCAGGCAGCGTCTGGTACCAGCGCGGCGCGGTCATGTACTCGCGCAGGTCGTCGGCGGCGTCGGCGAGGCGACGCAGGAAACGGCGGTCACCCGCCAGCTGGCGCAACCTGGCGGGGTCGACGGCGCCGAGCAGCGCGACGGGGTCGTGCCCAACACGTTCCCAGACGGCCGGATCGACCTCGGAGAACAGGTCGGTGGTCTCTGGATGCCACGACCATCTGAGGTTGTGCACGAGCTCGCCGAGGGCGGCCAACTCCGTAGGGAGGACGGTGCGGACGGTGAACCTGCGGATAGCTCTCACGATTCCGACCCTAGGTGGTGAGCGGTGGTGGGCAAGGCGTACTCACGTAGATCGATCACTTCCCTCTCACAACCCTTCCATGAAGAGGCATTAATGGGGACTATTGGGGCACTCCCCACTTTGAGCCCGAAGCACCGTCCCGGGATGGCGTCCTCAGCTTCACGCGTGAAGGTGCGAGGATCGTCATAGCGACAGTCGGCCACTCGACCATGAGAACAGGACGCGATGATCGGTCGAATTCCCATCACGGACATCTTCCCAGTTGTCGACTGCGGGCAGTGGCCCGCGAAGGCGGTCGCTGGCGAGACCTTCGAGATCGCCGCGAGCGTGTTCCGCGAGGGACACGACGCGGTGGCCGCGGGGGTGGTGATCACCTCTCCCGACGGGAAGCGTGGCCACCTGAAACATATGCGAGAGATCGCCAAGGGCACCGACAGGTGGACCGTGCGCGTGTCGCTGCCCGACGAGGGCGACTGGCTGTTCAGGGTCGAGGCGTGGAGCGACCCGATCGGCACGTGGCTGCACGACGCGGAGATCAAGATTCCCCGCGGCATGGACGTCGACCTGATGTGCGAGGAGGGCGCGCGGCTGTTCGAGCGTGCCGCCCGTGCCGTACGGCCCTCGGACTGCCCGGCCCCGCACGCGGGCAACGGGACCACGCGCAACGGCAACGGCACGCTCAAGACCGGCGCCGTCAGGACCACGGCCCTGAAGACGGGCACGGTGAAGGCCTCCGCGCTCAAGGCGGGCGCGGAGCTGAAGCCCGCCGAGGTCTGCGGGCACAGGGCGGCGCTGCTGTCGGTGGCGGCGACGCTGCGTGACGAGGCGCTCGATCCCAGGGCGCGCCTGTCGATCGCCCAGTTGCCCGAGACCGCCGCGCTGCTGGAGGCCCATCCGCTGCGCGACCTGCTGACCAGGAGCAAGCAGCAGAAGGTCAGAGTGGAGCGGCGCAGGGCGCTGTTCGGCTCGTGGTACGAGTTCTTCCCCAGGTCGGAGGGGGCGATCGTCGACGAGGGCGGCGTCTCCAAGTCAGGAAATTTCCAGACCGCCGCCAAGAGGCTGCCCGCCATCGCCCGCATGGGCTTCGACGTGGTCTACCTGCCTCCGATCCACCCGATCGGCACGACGTTCCGCAAGGGGCGCAACAACACGCTCACGCCGCATCCCGACGACCCGGGCTCGCCGTGGGCGATCGGCTCGGAGGACGGCGGGCACGACGCCATCCATCCGGATCTGGGCACGATCGACGACTTCGACGACTTCGTCGGCAGGACCCGCGAGCTGGGAATGGAGGTGGCGCTCGACTTCGCGCTGCAGTGCTCGCCCGACCACCCGTGGGTCAAGGAGCACCCCGAGTGGTTCACGATCCGCGCGGACGGGTCGATCGCCTACGCGGAGAACCCGCCCAAGAAGTACCAGGACATCTACCCGCTCAACTTCGACAAGGACCCCGAGGGGATCTACGCCGAGGTCAAGCGCGTGATCAAGCACTGGATGGACCACGGGGTGCGGATCTTCAGGGTCGACAACCCGCACACCAAGCCCGTGCCCTTCTGGGAGCGGCTCCTGGCCGACATCAGGACGACCGACCCCGATGTGATCTTCCTGGCCGAGGCGTTCACGCGTCCCGCGATGCTGCAGACGCTCGCCAAAGTCGGATACCACCAGTCATACACGTACTTCACGTGGAAGAACTCGAAGTATGACGTGGAAACGTATTTTACGGAATTGTCGCATGAAACGTCGCACTTCCTGAGGCCGAACCTCTTCGTCAACACGCCCGACATCCTGCACGAGTACCTGCAGCACGGCGGCGTGCCCGCCTTCAAGATCCGGGCCGTCCTGGCCGCGCTCGTGTCCCCCACCTGGGGTGTCTACTCTGGGTATGAACTCGCCGAGAACCTCCCGGTACGTCCGGGTAGCGAGGAATATCTCAACAGTGAGAAGTATCAGTACAGACCGCGGGACTGGGTGGAGGCGGAGCGTGAGGGCCGCACTCTTGCCCCGTTCATCACGCATCTGAATTTGTTCCGAAGAGCGCACCCGGCACTTCAGGAATTGCGTAATCTGAGCTTCCACAGGGTCGACCACCCAGACCTGGTCTGCTTCTCCAAGCGGCTTCCCGGCGCCTACGACACGGCCACACGACGGCACGGACTCGGCGACGTGGTCCTGGCGGTCGTGAACCTGGACCCGCACAATACTCATGAGGCGACAGTCGATCTCGACCTGCCGGCCCTCGGTCTCGACTGGAACGCCGAGTTCGTCGTGGACGACGAGATGTCGGGCGAGTCGTACCGGTGGCGGCAGAACAACTACGTGCGCCTCGACCCTCACATCAATCCGGCGCACGTCTTCACCGTGCGAGCGGCTCATCGGTAATCAGCGATCGGGGAGTCCAACTTTGTCCGACACCGTGAACTCCGCTGCCATCCCGAACACCTTCGACGAGGACAAGCCCCGCGATCCCCAGTGGTACAAACGGGCCGTCTTCTACGAGGTGCTCATCAGGGGCTTCGCCGACTCCAACGGCGACGGCACAGGCGACATCAAGGGGCTCACCAGCAGGCTCGACTACCTGCAGTGGCTGGGCGTCGACTGTCTCTGGCTGCTGCCGCTGTACGAGTCACCGCTGCGTGACGGCGGCTACGACATCGCCGACTTCATGAAGATCCTTCCCGACTTCGGCGATCTCGGCGACTTCGTCAAACTGGTGGACGAGGCGCACAAGCGAGGCATGCGGGTGATCGCGGACCTGGTGATGAACCACACCAGCGACGCCCACCCCTGGTTCCAGGCGTCACGGCACGATCCCGAGGGCCCGTTCGGCGACTTCTACGTCTGGTCCGACACCGACGAGACGTACAGGGACGCCCGGATCATCTTCATCGACACCGAGACCTCCAACTGGACCTACGACCCGGTCCGCGGGCAGTACTACTGGCACCGTTTCTTCCACCACCAGCCCGACCTCAACTACGAGAACCCCGCGGTTCAGGAGGCCATGCTGGAGGTGCTGAGGTTCTGGCTCGACCTGGGCATCGACGGTTTCCGCATGGACGCCATCCCCTACCTGTTCGAGGAGGACGGCACCAACTGCGAGAACCTGCCCAGGACCCACGCCTACCTCAAGCGCGTCAGGGCGGAGGTCGACAGGATCTACCCCGACCGCGTGCTGCTCGCCGAGGCCAACCAGTGGCCCTCCGACGTGGTCGAGTACTTCGGCGACCCGGTCAACGGCGGCGACGAGTGCCACATGGCCTTCCACTTCCCGCTGATGCCGCGCATCTTCATGGCCGTGCGCAGGGAGTCCCGCTACCCGATCTCCGAGATCATGGCCCAGACGCCCAAGATCCCGGAGAACTGCCAGTGGGGCATCTTCCTGCGCAACCACGACGAGCTCACGCTCGAGATGGTCACCGACGAAGAGCGCGACTACATGTACTCCGAGTACGCCAAGGACCCGCGCATGCGGGCCAACGTCGGCATCCGCCGCCGCCTGGCCCCGCTGCTGGAGAACGACCGCAACCAGATCGAGCTGTTCACCGCGCTGCTGCTGTCGCTGCCCGGCTCGCCCGTGCTCTACTACGGCGACGAGATCGGCATGGGCGACAACATCTGGCTCGGCGACCGCGACGGCGTGCGCACCCCGATGCAGTGGACCCCCGACCGCAACGCGGGCTTCTCCGACTGCGACCCTGGCCGGCTCTACCTGCCGGTCATCATGGACCCGATCTACGGCTACCAGGCGATCAACGTCGAGGCGCAGCAGAAGAACGCCGGCTCGCTGCTCCACTGGACCAAGCGGATGATCGACATCCGAAAGCGGCATCCGGTCTTCGGCCTGGGCGAATTCATCGAACTCAACTCATCCAACCCCAGCGTGCTGGCATTCGTGCGCGAGCTGGGCGATGATCGCATTCTGTGCGTGAACAATCTGTCCCGGTTCCCGCAGCCCGTAGAGCTGGATCTGCGTAGGTTCGTCGGCGTCTCGCCCGTGGAGACCATGGGCGGAGTTCCATTTCCACCGGTTGGCGAACTTCCGTATCTTTTGACGCTCCCTGGGCATGGGTTCTACTGGTTCACCCTTCCGCCCGCTGTACCCCAGGAGGAGTAAGTCGTGCTTGAGGACCTCCTTGCCCGCTGGATCACCCATCAACGCTGGTTCGCGGGCAAGGGGCGCCCTCTGGACGACCTCCGCGTCGAATCGAGCACCACCCTGGGCACCGCCCAGGAGGCGGAGCTGTGGCACCTGGTCCTGTGCGTACGGCAGGCCGACGCGCTCGACCGCTACCAGCTCCTCCTCGGCCGCCGCTCCGAGCTGCCCGACAGGCTCAAGCACGTCCTGATCGGCATCACGCAGGACGGCGTCCACGTCTACGACGCCGCGCACGACTCGTCGCTGACGCACCTGCTGCTCGAGGGCATGGCCGAGGGGCAGGACCACGGGCCGATCAGGTTCCGCCACGCGCACGGGGTCGAGATCGACACCACGCAGCGCAGCCTGGTCCTCGGGGCCGAACAGTCCAACACCTCGCTCGTGTACGGCGACGCCTACATCTGCAAGCTGTTCCGCCGACTCATCCCCGGCATCAACCCCGAGCTCGAAGTGGTCGCCGCGCTGGCCGAGCGCGACGCGCCGCACATCGCCAGGCCGTACGGGTGGATCGAGACCGACCTCGACGGCGTCGCGACCACGCTGGCCTTCACCCAGAAGTACCTGTCCACCAGCAACGACGGCTGGGACCTGGCGCTGGCCAGCGTCCGTGACTTCTACGGGCAGTTGGACGACATCAGCGCCGCCGACGCGGGCGGCGACTTCGCCGCCGAGTCCCACCGCCTCGGCGCGGCGACCGCGGAGATCCACCGGCAGCTCGCCGCGGCCTTTCCCACCGACGTCGTCGAACCGCACGACGTCAAGCGGATGGTCGAGGGCTTCCGCCGCCGTCTGGCCAGGGCGATCGCCGAGGTGCCCCAGCTGGCCGAGCACGCCGAGATCGTGGAGCGGGCCTTCCACCAGGTGGAGGAGCTGACCGGCGAGGTCCGCGTGCAGCGCGTCCACGGCGACTACCACCTGGGCCAGGTCATGCGCACCCCCGCCGGCTGGTTCATCCTCGACTTCGAGGGCGAGCCCGGCCAGCCGCTCGACGAGCGAAGGGCGCTGGCCTCCCCGCTGCGGGACGTGGCGGGGATGCTCCGCTCGTTCGACTACGCCGCGGGTCACCTGCTCGCCGACCGCCCCGACGGCGCCGAGCTGCGCCCCAAGGCGAGCGAGTGGGCCGCGCGCAACAGGTCGGCGTTCCTGGAGGGGTACGCCGACGTCGACGAGGAGGACTCGGCGCTGCTGCGGGCGCTGGAGTACGACAAGGCGGTCTACGAGGTCGTCTACGAGGCCCGCAACCGCCCTTCGTGGCTGCCGATCCCGCTGGCCGCCTTCCGCTGAGGCAACTCAGGCGTTTTCCCCTCCGGAGCGCATCGAGCGCACTACTCTTCGCATGCATACATAAGCGAAGAGTAAGGGGGCGGCATGCGGCGAGGTTTGGTGTTCGCGGCCGCGGGGCTCGGCACGGCGCTCCTGGGCGGCTCGCTCCTGCTGGTCACCGGCGGGGAGGGGCCCGAGGCGGCGCAGGCCGTACAGGAGTCCCCCGCGCCCGGAGACCCGCTGACGCCTGAGGAGATCGCTCGCGCCGGTGAGATCGCCACGGCGACCACGCACCTGAAGAAGGGGCAGACCGAGCTGCTCTACGTCGAGCGCGACGACGACAAGGACGCCGAACAGGCGCGGCGCGCCGAGGCCTACCTCTACGACTACGCCGACGACACGCTGATCGTCAGGACCGTCGACCTCGGCCAGAGCAAGGTGGTCGAGGAGACCAAGGGCAAGGGGGTGCAGCCGCCGCCGTCCAAGCGGGAGGAGCTGCGCGCCGCCGAGCTGCTGCTGGCCGACCCGAAGCTGGGCAGAGGGGTGCGCCAGTCGTTCAGGAAGGCGGCGGGCAGGGAGCTCGCCTCGCCCTCCGACCTGGCGCTGCGCGGCCTGATCTACTCGCCGGGGCGGGGGCCCTGCGCGACGCACCGATGCCTGCGGCTGTTCGTGCGGCTGCCCGACGGCACCTTCCTCGACACCAGCCGCATCGCCATCGATCTGTCCGCCAAGAAGGTCCACACACTGGAGTGGTGAGTTGATCCTCCGTCTCATGCTCGCCGGCCTGCTCGCCGCACCCTTCGTGCCGCCGGCTCCGGTCTCGTTGGCGGCCCCCGCCGCTCAGCCGTGCGGCTCGCCGTACCTCGTGGACAAGACGCTGCCCAACGGCGCGCGCTGGCGGCTGTGCTGGGAGATGCGCACGATCGAGGGCCTGACCGTCACCAAGGTCGTCTACACGCCCAAGGGCAACAGGTCCATCAGTGTGCTGCGCAGCGGGGCGCTGGCGCAGATCCACGTGCCCTACGACAGCGGCGAGCCGCGCTATCACGACATCGGCTCGCTCGGCTCGGCCGCGGTGACGCTGACGGCGGCCGACTGCCCCGGCGGCGAGCTCGCCAAGAGCAAGGTGTGCGTGACGACCCGCCCGCGCGGCCACGCCTACCTGAAGGACGGCTGGGGCGACGAGACGCAGCGCGAGTCGGCGCAGGGTCAGGAGCTGGTCGTGCTGGCGGCCTACCAGGTCGGCTGGTACACCTACGTCTCCGAGTGGGTCTTCGGCGACGACGGCTCGATCACGCCGCGGGTGGGCGCGACAGGCTCGCTGGCGGGCACGACGACCGCGCCGAAGCACGGCTGGCCGCTCGGGGTGGGACGCAAGCACTTCGAGGAGTCCCACAGCCACAACATCTTCTGGCGGATGGACTTCGACATCGAGGGCAAGGCGCGTGACGTCGTCGAGCAGTACGACTTCGCGGGCGACCGCACCAGCAAGCGGTCACTGGCGCGCACCGTGCTCCGTCGCGAGACCAAGGCGCTCAACAGGAGGATGCGCTGGTGGCGGGTGGTGGATCCGCAGGTGCGGAACGCCGACAGGCACCCGGTGTCCTGGGAGATCAACAACGCCGAGAGCGCGGAGTACCGCGGGCCCGCCGACGAGGCGTTCACGCACGCGGACCTGTTCGTGACGCAGTACCGCGCGTGCGAGCGGCTCGCGACCGAGAACGTGGCGCCCAGGTGCGGCAAGTCCGTCGACCGGTACGCCAACGGGGAGCGGGTGACCGATCCGGTGCTGTGGGTGAACGTGGGCTTCCACCACGTCGCCAGGGACGAGGACGCCGACCCGATGCCCATCCACTGGCAGGGGTTCCGCGTCACCCCGCGCGACGTCACCGCCACCAACCCCCACTGATCTTCTCGGTACGGCCCGCACCCACGCGCCGCGAGCGGGGCTCGGCGACAAGCAACCCGTGTTGACTAACTCGAGATTAGTCAACTAGGGTTGCTTGCATGTCCGCTGATGAGATTCCCGCCTCCCAGGAGCGCGGCGGCAAGCGGCCCATCGCCGCGGGCGTCACGCTGAGGAGACGCCGACGATGACCACATTCGACAGATACCTCCAAACGATCATCGAGCAGGGTGCGCACGAGGCCCACAGGGACGGATCGGCGACGATCGAGGCGCACCACCTCCTGCTGGCGATCGCCGCCGACCGGGAGACCACCTCCACCCATCAGGTCCTGGCCTCGGCCGGGCTCGATCATCGAGCGATGCGCGCCGCGCTGGACCGGGAGTTCGAGCACAGCCTGAGCGCGGCGGGAGTGTCCCTTGCCGCCTTCGACCTCCCCCGGCCGAGCGGCGGCCGCGAGCGCCCTGCGAAGCTGGGGGCATCGGTCAGACTCGCGCTCGATCGCATCGCGTCCGTGTACCGCAAGAGAGATCTGCGACCGGCGCATCTGCTGCTCGGAATCGTGCAGGCGCAGGTCGGCACCGTGCCGCGCGCGCTCGCCCTGGCCGGGGTCGACCAGGCCGACCTGCTGACGCGCATCCTTCAGACGATCGCCGACGAGGGCGCGTGACGAACAGCCGCGGCTGAGCCCCGTAGGTTCGCACCACCCACTCTCAGACCCTCGAACTCCCCTGCCCGCGCCGAGACGCGGGCCGCCTTTCCCCTCGCCGGTCACCCGGTTCGAGACCGCGCGCCTGGCCACCACGCCCGCGCGCCGACACGGCTGTCCACGGCACGCGCCGACTCCCGGTCACCTGGCAGGCGCCGCCCATGGACCTCCTCACCCACGCGCGAGGCCGTGCGCTCCCGCACGGCTCGCGCCATCCGAAGGGAACGACCTCATGCGTACACGCACGACTCGAGCGGGCCTCGGCCTGCTCGTCACCGGGGCGATGATGGCGGGAACCGCCATGACGAACCCCGCTGCCGCCGCGACCACGCCCGGCCACGCCGGGGTCCAGGGCGTGCTCGCCCGAGCCGTGAAGGAAGGCAGTGTTCCCGGCATCCTCGCCGAGGTCCGCGACGGCCATGGGCGATGGTTCGGCTCGGCGGGCGTGGCCGACACCAAGACCGGTCGCCAGCGCCGGCCTCAGCACCGGTTCCGCGTCGGCAGCACCACCAAGACGTTCGTGGCCACCGTGATGCTGCAACTCGTGGCCGAACGCAAGGTGAGCCTCGACGACACCGTGGAGAAGTGGCTGCCCGGCCTGGTCCGCGGCAACGGTCACGACGGCGCCGCGATCACCGTCAGGCACCTGCTCAACCACACCAGCGGGATCTTCGACTACCTCCGGGACCAGGAGGCGGTCAACCGCCACGACAACCCCACGCCCGAGCAGCTCGTACGGGTCGCCATGTCCCATCCGGCCACCTTCCAGCCCGGCGCGAGCTGGGAGTACTCCCAGACCAACTACGTCCTCGCCGGAATGGTCATCGAGCGGGCGACCGGCAGTACGCTGGCCGGCGAGGTCGCACGGCGGATCGCCCGCCCGCTCGGCCTGTCAGGGACCTACCTGCCACGCGGCGCCGACACGAAGATCCGCGGCCCCCACTCGCGGCACTACTCCAGGCTCAACCAGACCGGCCCCGACGCCAAGACGTACGACCTGACCGAGCTGAACCCCTCGCCGTTCTGGGCCGCCGGCGGCATGATCTCCACAGCCGGGGACCTCAACCGCTTCTTCGGAGCGCTGCTGGGCGGCCGGCTCCTGCCGCCCGCCCAGCAGCGGGAGATGTTCACCATGGTCCCGACCAAGGACTGGATCCCCGGCACCGGCTACGGCCTCGGCGTCTCCTCGGTGAAGCTGCCGTGCGGCACGACGGTCTGGGGCATGGGCGGCGCCATCTTCGGTTCGTGGTCGTACACCTACGGCACCCGTGACGGCAGGCACATGGTCGCGACCAACACCAACGGCGACTGGGCCGGCGGCGGCTGGAAGGATCCGATCGGCATCTTCACCGATGTGCTCCAGGCCGAGTTCTGCCCGGACGACTCCCCGACGCCCTAGCCTGCCTCAGCGCTCTTCTCCCGCCGGACCGCGCATTTCCGGGCACCCGGCGGTCGGGTGGTGAACGTCCGCCGGGTCCGCGGGAAAGCCACGTCGTAGAGCGGACGTTCGTTTGCGGGGTTATCGCGGGGGTTATGGGTGTGGCGGCGGCCCGAGCGGGCGAGCGGTGGTTAGCATGGCCACAGGCGATCATCGGCGCCCGCACCGGGTGTGAGCTGCGGCGGCCGACGAGCCGCGCAGGTTTCACGTAGTGATCATCGGGGTTAATCCGATTTTTCTGAAATGCCCGGCTCCAGAATTCGCATGGTGAGAGCGGGCAAGGGCATGGGTTGGAAGGTCGCTGTAGGGCAGGGTAAGGGGCATGCCGATGAGGACAGAGCTCGACCGTCTCGCGGGCGGGGCGCACCACGACCCGCATTCGATTCTCGGAGCGCACCTGGGCCAGGACGGGGTCACGTTCAGGACGCTGCGCCCGCTTGCCGAAGAGGTCGAGGTGATCTTCGACGACGAGGCGCGGCCGATGAAGCATGTCGCTCACGGCGTGTTCGAGACGACGGTGCCGGGCCTGGACAAGGTCCCCGACTACCGCCTGCGGGTGCGCTACAGCGGCGGCGAGCCGTACGAGATGCGCGACCCCTACCGGCACTGGCCCACCCTCGGTGAGGTCGACCTGCACCTGGTCGGCGAGGGCAGGCACGAGCGGCTGTGGGAGGCTCTCGGCGCGCGGACGATGCACCACGAGGACGTCGACGGCACCGCGTTCTCCGTCTGGGCGCCCAACGCGCGCGGCATCAGGGTGGTCGGCGACTTCAACCACTGGGACGGCGTGGCCCATCCGATGCGCTCGCTCGGCAGGTCCGGCGTGTGGGAGCTGTTCGTGCCCGGCGTGGACGTCGGCGAACGGTACAAGTTCCAGATCCTCGGCGCCGACGGGCTCTGGCGCGACAAGGCCGACCCGATGGCGCGCAGAACCGAGGTGCCGCCGCAGACCGCGTCGGTGGTCGAGCGGTCCGACTACGTGTGGGGCGACGCCGACTGGATGACCGAGCGCGAGACCACGGCGGCGCAGAAGCAGCCGATGAGCACCTACGAGGTGCACCTCGGTTCGTGGCGGCCGGGGCTCGGCTACATGGAGCTGGCCACGCAGCTGGCCGACTACGTGCAGGACATGGGATTCACGCACGTGGAGTTCCTGCCGGTGGCCGAGCACCCGTTCGGCGGCTCGTGGGGCTACCAGGTGACCTCCTACTACGCGCCGACCTCCCGCTTCGGCACCCCTGACGAGTTCCGCCACCTCGTCGACGAGCTGCACCAGCGCGGCATCGGCGTCCTGCTCGACTGGGTGCCCGCACACTTCCCGATGGACGAATGGGCCCTGGCCCGCTTCGACGGCACGCCTCTCTACGAGCACGCCGACCCGGCCCGCGGCGAGCACCCCGACTGGGGCACCTACGTCTTCGACTTCGGCCGCAACGAGGTGCGCAACTTCCTCGTGGCCAACGCGCTCTACTGGATGAAGGAGTTCCACATCGACGGGCTGCGGGTCGACGCGGTCGCCTCGATGCTCTACCTCGACTACTCCAGGCGCGAAGGCGAGTGGACGCCGAACGTCTACGGCGGGCGCGAGAACCTCGACGCGGTGGAGTTCCTGAAGGAGATGAACTCCGTCTGCTACAGGGAGGCGCCCGGCATCACAACGATCGCCGAGGAGTCGACCGCGTGGCCCGGTGTCTCGCGCCCCCTGCACCTGGGCGGGCTCGGGTTCGGGTTCAAGTGGAACATGGGCTGGATGCACGACACCCTCGCCTACCTGCGCCACGAGCCGATCTTCCGGCAGTACCACCACCACCAGATGACGTTCTCGCTGATGTACGCCTACAGCGAGAACTTCGTCCTCCCCCTCTCCCACGACGAGGTCGTCCACGGGAAGGGCTCGCTGCTGGGCAAGATGCCTGGCGACGAGTGGCAGCGGTTCGCGCAGCTGCGTGCGCTGTTCGCGTTCATGTGGGCGCATCCGGGCAAGCAGCTGCTGTTCATGGGCGGCGAGTTCGGCCAGGGGTCGGAGTGGTCGGAGGAGCGGGGGCTCGACTGGTGGGTGCTCGACTTCGACGGGCATCGCGGGGTGCAGAAGCTGGTCCGCGACCTCAACGCCATCTACCGGCAGACGCCCGCCCTGTGGGAGCAGGACACCACGCCTGACGGGTTCAGGTGGATCGACGCCGACGACGCGCCAGGCAACGTCTTCTCCTTCCTCCGGCGGGGGGTGGACGGGTCCGCGGTGGCGTGCGTGGTCAACTTCAGCGGGAGCGCGCACGAGGACTTCAGGCTCGGCCTGCCGCACGGCGGGCACTGGGAGGAACTGCTCAACACCGACGCCTTCGACTACTGGGGCAGCGGGGTGGGCAACCTCGGTTCGGTGGAGGCGTTCGAGGAGTCGCACCACGGCCTGCCGTACTCGACGACGCTGCGGGTGCCACCGCTGGGCGCGATCTGGCTGAAGCACACGCCGTCCGAGCTCCCGGAGGAGAGCGTGTGACGATGAACATTTACTGAGAAACGCCTACGTCCTCTGGGATATCCGGACAAAGCTCTCTACACTCCGAGATCATCACCCCTCGGAGGACGTGTGCGATTTCGACGCCTGATCGTGTGCTCGGTCCTGCTGGCATTACTTCCCGCCGCTCCCGCCGGCGCAGGTGAACCTCCCGCCACGCCGACACCGTCGCCCACCTCCACGGGCGCCGAGGAGAAGCTCGAAGAGGGCTTAGCCGTCACCGAGGGCACCGCCAGGGTCATCGTCGAGCTCACGGACGCCGCGCAGACCGCGCCCGTCGCCGCGCAGGCCGCGGCCGAGGAAGCCCAGGTGGTGCTCCAGCCGGCCGCCCAGCCGTTCATCGTCGTCGAGGGCACCGCGCAGGAGCTCGCCGCGCTGGCCGAGGACCCGCGGGTCGCCTCCATCCACCGCGACCGCGCCTACCCGCCCGCCGCCATCTCCAGCCTCCCCGTGATCGGCGCCGACAAGGTCCACGCCGGCGGCGCGACGGGCACGGGACAGGCCGTCGCGATCCTCGACACCGGCATCGACCGCGACCACCCCTTCTTCGGCAACCGGATCGTCGCCGAGGCGTGCTTCTCCTCCACCGAGTACGACGGCGTCGAGTCGCTGTGCCCGAACGGCCAGAGCCAGATGATCGGCACGGGCGCCGCCGACGCCGAGTACGCCAAGTGCCTGCTCGGCAGCGAGAACCTCTGCGAGCATGGCACCCACGTCGCGGGCATCGCGGCGGGGAGCGGCGGAGTCGCCCCCGGAGCGGGCATCGTCGCCGTCCAGGTGTTCAGCAGGGTCAACGACGAGGACACGTGCGGCGCCGCGGCCTGCCTGATGGCCTTCGAGTCGTCGCTGCGCCTGGCCATGGACCACGTCGCCTCGCTCGCCCCCTCCACGCCCATCGCGGCGCTGAACCTCAGCCTCGGCGGCCGCCTGTCCGACACCTCGTGCGACAGCAGCGAGGAGGGCCAGGTCTTCAAGCCGAAGATCGACGACCTGCTGTCCAAGGGCGTCGCGACCGTCGTCGCGGCCGGCAACGAGTACTTCGCGGGAACGTCGTTCCCCGCGTGCGTCTCCACGGCCGTCGCCGTCGGAGCCAGCGACAACAACGACCAGATCGCCGACTTCTCCAACACGGGACCGCTGCTCGACCTGTTCGCGCCGGGCGTCGAGATCGAGTCGTCGGTGCCGGACGACGTGATGGCGACCCACAGCGGCACCTCGATGGCTGCCCCGCACGTGGCGGGGGCGCTGGCCGTACTGAAGGCGGCCTTCCCCGACCAGGCGATCGGCGCGCTGGTCGACAAGCTGAAGGCCACCGGCAGGCCGTTCTCCTACCAGGTGAACGGCGCCCAGGTGATCACCCCGCGCCTGGATCTCGCGGCCGCCACGACGGGGGCCGCGCCGCAGCCCACCGCCACCCAGAGCGCTCCCGCCCCCGCACCCTCGGTGAGCGGGCCCTCGCCCGCGCCCTCGGACGAGAACCCGCAGTCAGGCGACCTCGACGATCCCGCCGACACTCCCGCCCCGACCCCCATCCCGCTGCCGACCATCACGGTGACGGTGACCGTCACCGCGACGCCTCCCGCCGCGCCCGCCGCCGTGTGCACCCGCGGTACGGCAGGCACCCCGATGACCGCCAAGCAGTGGGCGGTGGAGCTCTACCGCGGCACGGGACAGCTCTCGGACGAGACCCTCACCTGCTACCTGAAGCTGGCCCACAAGACGAGCAAGGTCTTCCCCGAGCTGACCAAGGCCTCGTCGCTCGGCAAGGCCTACAGGGTGCTGAAGACGTCGAAGGGCGCGCGGGCCACTCTCGACGGGGCGCTGCTGACGGCCTGGCTCAACTGGGCGCACGGCGCGACCTCGACCCTGGAGAAGGTCGACGCGGCGGAGAAGGTCAGGCTCGGCTCCACCTCGAGCGCCGCGCTGAAGAAGGCCGCCACCTCCCTCGGCAAGTAGCCCGGCAGGCCGGTCCCGTGTAACGGGGCCGGCCTTCACCACGTTACCCAAAAGACATATCGTCTCTCTTCTGACAACAAATGTCACATCTGTACACTCAAACTTCACAAATTGGATCACCCCCCTCGGAGGCACAGTGAGACTGCGGTCTCTCCTGGCTACTGCGGCCACCCTCGCCGCCGTTTCTGCCGGGCTCATCCAAGCCCCCGCGCAAGCCGCCGCGGACGACCCCATCACGAAGATCGACCCCGCGGTCAGGCTCAGTGGCACCCACCGGGCGATCGTCCAGGTGCAGAGCCCCGCGCAGGCCAAGTCCCTCGCCGCGACGGCCGAGGCGGTCGCCCCCAGCGTCGACAACGTCGCCCCCACCCCCGAGGCGCTCGCCGGACGGCTGGACTTCTTCGTCTACGAAGGCACCGTCGACGAGTTCAAGAAGATCGCCGGTCAGGCCAACGTCGTCTCCATCAGGGAGGACCACCTCAACTCGCCGAACCTGGTCAGGAGCACCGCCATCATCGGCGCCGACAAGGCCCACGCCGCCGGCGTGACCGGCGCGGGCAAGGCGGTCGCCGTCCTCGACACCGGCATCGACGGCGACCACCCGTTCTTCGGCGGCCGCATCGCCGCCGAGGCGTGCTTCTCCGCCGAGAACGCGGCCGACACCGCCACCTCCCTGTGCCCGAGCGGCGCGCCCTTCCAGCTCGGCGCGGGCGCGGCCAACGCCACCACCGACGCGTGCATGAAGAACGTCCCGCCCTCCGACGCCGCCTTCGGGATCTGCGCCCACGGCTCCCACGTCGCCGGCATCGTCGCGGGCAAGTCGCACCCCACGCAGCGCGAGCCCTCCGACGGCGTCGCCCCCGGCGCGACCATCGTGCCCGTGCAGGTGTTCAGCAGGTTCGCCAACACCGAGTACTGCGGCGGCGCCGAAAACACCCCGTGCGCGCTGGCCTACGACTCCTCCATCCTCACCGGGATGGCCTACGTCAACACGATCGCCAAGCAGTACAACATCGTCTCGGTGAACCTCAGCCTCGGCGGCGGCAAGTACGACGCCGCCTGCGACACCGGTGACGGCGCCGACTTCAAGGCCCGCACCGACGAACTGCTCGCCCAGGGCGTCGCCACCGTCGTCGCCGCGGGCAACGAGGGACACGAGGCGTCGGTCTCCTGGCCCGCCTGCGTCTCCAGCGTCGTCACCGTCGGCTCGACCGACGTCGAGTACCCCCAGGTCGGCACCCACACCGACGACATCTCCTCCTTCAGCAACCGCGGCGAGATGCTCGACCTCTTCGCGCCCGGCTGGCCGATCTTCTCCTCCGTCCCCGACAACAAGTACGCGGGCTTCGGCGGCACCTCGATGGCCGCCCCGCACGTCGCCGGCGCCTTCGCGCTGATGAGGGAGAAGCTGCCCACCGCCACGGTCGACGAGGTCCTCGCCAAGCTCAAGGCGGCGGGCAAGCCGATCACCTACACCAGCGCGGGCAAGCAGATCACCACCCCGCGCCTGGACGTGTACAAGGCCCTGCCGCACGTCGAGTGCGCCGCGACCTACACCAACCGCGCCACGTGGCCCGGCGGATTCCAGGCGAACGTCACCGTCAAGAACACCGGCAGCCTGCCCAGCAAGAGCTGGAAGGTGAGCTGGACCTTCCCCGACGGCCAGAAGGTGCAGACCCTCTGGCAGGGCACGTACACCCAGAACGGTGCTGACGTCACCGTGACGAACGCCAGGTGGAACGGGAAGCTCGCCGTGAACGCGACGACCCAGTTCGGCTTCAACGGGAAGCTGCCGCGCGGCGGGGCCAACAACCCGCCCGCCACACTGACCTGCACCGCCGCCTGACCGCCACACCCCTCAAAGGCCACGCCCATTCCTCACGGGCGTGGCCTTTCCTGTCGCACGACATTCCGGCGCCCCGCCCGTTCCTCGGCGTCAGTACGGCAAGCGGGGTCGTTCGCCGCCGCGGGTTCTCACGGCGGCCCGTTCCTCGGCGTCCATACGGCAGGCGGGGTCACGCGCCACCGTGGGTGCGGGGCTGGCCTCTGTCCAGGGACACGCTTCACCGGGTGCGCGGGGCGGGCCGCCGTCACGGGCGGTTTCACCGGACGCCGTGAGGGCGGGCACCGCAGTGCCGGCCCCGGCCTTCGTCAAGCGCTTCCCCTGAGGGCACCGCCGCCTGAGGGCACCGCCGCCTGAGGGGCGCCGTGACGGCGGGGAGCGGTGTCCTGCTGGGCGGCGCGCCTTCGACGGACTGGACCGGGTGACCACGGAGGCGCCGGACCGGCTTGCCGTACGAGATGGGCCCTCGGCGGCGGGCCCCCGGATCACGAGCTCCCGGGACCCACGCGACCACGGGACGCATGGCCCTCGGACTGCAGGACCTCCGGCCCACGGGACCCACGAGACCTACGGAACCCACAGGACCCAGGAGACCCACAGGACCCAACGGGACCCTTGGACCACGGGATCACTGGATCGCGGGGCCGATGGGGTGTGGGAAGTGCCGGATTGGTCGGCTGTGCGAGATGGAGGGGATGGGGGCGCTCGCGGGCGCAGGGTCGTCGCTTAGGGTGACATTTATGGACGCGACCAAGGTGATCGTTGACAGCGTTGACCGGTTCAGGCAGCGGCGCACCGCGCCGCTCATCCTCGAACTGGATCTCACCGAGGGGCTGACCGACGGCCCGCCCACGGACCCGCTCGCCGCGATCCTCTCCATGCGCAGGCCGCGCCTGTCCGACGTGCTGTCCGGCCTGAAGCGCGCCAGGGACGACGCCCGCGTCAAGGCGCTCATCGTCAAGATCGGCGGCGCTCCGCTCGGCCTCGCGATGGTCCAGGAGCTGCGCCAGGCCGTCGTCCACTTCCGCGCGTCGGGCAAGCTGACCGTCGCCTTCGGCGAGACGTTCGGCGAGTTCGGCCAGGGCACGATCCCCTACTACCTGGCCAGCGCCTTCGAACGCGTCTACCTCCAGCCCAGCGGCGACGTCGGGCTCACCGGCATCGCGCTCGAGCAGCGCTTCCTCAAGGGCACGCTGGACAAGCTCGGCATCGGCTACGAGGTCGGCAAGCGCCACGAGTACAAGACCGCCGCCAACACCTTCACCGAAGACCACATGACCGAGGCCCACAAGGAGTCCTACGGCAGGCTCGCCGAGTCGATCATCGAGCAGGTCGTCGCGGGCGTGGCGGAAGGGCGCAGGCTCGACCCCACCAAGGTCAGCGAGCTGATCGACAAGGGTCCCTTCATCGGCGCCGAGGCGGTCGAGGCCGGGCTCGTGGACAGGCTCGCCTACCGCGACGAGGTGTACGAGGAGGTCAAGCAGGCCGCGGGCGCCGACGCCCACCTGCAGTACGTCTCCAGGTACGCGCGCGCACTCTCCATCCGCAAGCTTCCCCACCCGACCGCCGACAGCGTCGCGCTCGTTCACGGCCACGGCATGATCAAGCTCGGCCGCAGCGGACGCAGCCCGCTCGGTGGCGGCGGCGCCATGGGCTCCGACACCATCAGCGCGGCGATCAGGTCCGCGCGCAAGGACGATCACGTCAAGGCCGTGGTGTTCAGGGTCGACAGCCCCGGCGGCTCCTACGTGGCCTCCGACGCGGTGTGGCGCGAGATCGTCCTCACCCGCAAGGTCAAGCCGGTCATCGTGTCGATGGGGGACGTGGCCGCGTCAGGCGGGTACTTCGTCTCGATGGCCGCCGACGTCATCGTCGCCCAGCCCGGCACGCTGACCGGGTCCATCGGCGTGTTCGGCGGCAAGGCGGTCCTCGGCGGGCTGCTGGAGAAGGCCGGGGTGACCACCGACCTGATCACGCAGGGCGCGAAGGCGGCGATGTTCTCCTCCATCCGGCCGTTCTCGCCCGAGGAGTGGGACAGGGTCAACGCCTGGCTCGACCGCATCTACGACGACTTCGTGGGCAAGGTGGCCGACGGTCGCCACCTGACCAGGGAGCGGGCCCACGAGCTGGCCCGCGGACGCGTGTGGACCGGCGCCGACGCGCGCGAGCACGGCCTCGTGGACGAACTCGGCGGGCTCGAGGACGCGCTGGGGATGGCGCGCAAGCGTGCGGGCCTGGCGTCGGACTCGCCGGTGCGGACCTACCCCCGGGTGCATCCGCTGGAGCGGCTGCGCGGGGCCGAGTCCAGCGAGGACAAGGCGGCGGCGCTGACCAGGGTGCGGCTGGAGGCGTGGGGGCCGTTCGCGCGGCTCGCGGGCGAGCTGGGCCTCCCCGCATACGGCCCGCTCCTGCTGCCGGGAGAGTTCGTCATCCGCTGACCCGTCCGCACGACCGCCGGCCGCCCCAGCGAGAACCACCACCGTTCGCCCGTACGGCCGGCGGCGGCCCCAAGCCGCCACCGTCCGCACGGCCCGACAGCTGTTCCCCATCAGGACCGGCACCACAACCCACCTGCCGGTCCCCTATGAAGACCGCACTCCCGTCGCCCCGCACGTGGCCGCGCTGATGGCGAAGCCGGCCAGCAGAGCCTCCACCGCGAAGGCGAACCGCTCGCCGTCGTCGGTGCCTTCACCGGTGCGGGCCGCGCGAACCAGCAGCGGATACTCCTCCTCGTCCAGCCCCGCCAGCCAAGCCGCGGACCCCGCCTCGCCCGCACTTCGGGGAGTTCGGGGCGGAGGCGCAGCAGTTGATCGCCGAGGAGGACACGGTCGTCGCCCGGCTGCTGGTGCGCCCCATCGGGTGACCGTCCCCTGCGCAGGCGACAGCCGGGTGGTTCAGTTCTGGCTGACCTGCCGCGCCACGCGCGCCAGTTCGTTGCGATGGTGCTCCCACCACGACTGGTCGCCCTGTGGCATGAAGTCGTCGCCCTCCCGCAGTCCGGTGGCGCCGTCGATCAATTCTCTGACGATGTCGGAGTGCCCGGCGTGCCGGTGGGTCTCGGCGATCACGTGGACCATGACTCGGTGCAGCGTCGCCTCGCGGTGCTCCTCGGGCCACCACACCACGTGGCCGACCGCGTCCAGTTCCAGCGTCTTGATCGTGGCGTCCGAGTGGGCCCACGCCCGCTGGTACAGCCCGACGATGTACTCGCGGGACTGCTCAGGTGTGGCCCACATGTCCACGTTTGCTTCCACATCGGGACCGATCCAGGGCACCGGTTCGTCGAAGTGGCGGCCGAACACGTATCCCAGGTACCCCACCTCGACGCCGGTCAGATGCTTGACCAAGCCCAGCAGGTTGGTGCCGGTCGGCGTCAGCGGGCGGCGGATGTCGTACTCCGAGAGCCCGTCCAGCTTCCACAGCAGGGTTGCGCGGGCGTCCTGAAGGTAGTGGTGAAGATCTGCTTTCGGATCTGTTCCGGTCATGCTCGTCTGTCTCCTGTCGTCGGTCATGACCTCTCGCGCGTCCGCGACGGAGGGGTCAGGTGGTCGGCGTCCGGCGGGCCGGGAGGTCAGGGGCCCAACAGGCCCACGGCGTTGCCGTCGGGATCGGTGAACACGGCGATCCGCCCCTGCCCCGGCACGCTCGTCGGGTCCAGCGTCCGGCTCCCGCCGAGTTCCTCGGCCCGCTGGAGCGCGGCGTCGACGTCGTCGACCGGGAAATACGCGACGATCCCCGTGTACGGGCTGCCGGGCCCGGCCTGGCCGATCCCGCCCGCCGGCCGGCCGCCTTCCCCGGCCACCAGCGTGTAGGTCTCGTCGAGAACGTTCATCCGCCAGCCGAACATCTCCTGGTAAAAGCGTCGGGCTCGCGGGGCGTCGGGGGTGGAGATGTCGAACCACGCGGGCGCGGGGTGGTGTCCGGTCGGCGTCATGGGAGTCCTCCTGGCGGGGCGGTCATTGCTCGGTCGAAAGGGAGACTCCCGCCGTAGGGCAGAATCATCGCTCGTGAGCGACATTTCTTCGCCGACCGCGGACACGGCAGTGGAGGGTGCCGTGGACCCGGACCCGGACCCGGACCTGGCCCGGGCGCGCGACGGCGACGGCCACGCGTTCACCCGCCTCGTGGAGCCGCTGCGCAGGGACCTGCACGCCCACTGCTACCGCATGCTCGGCTCCACCCACGACGCCGACGACGCCCTGCAGGACGCTCTGCTGCGGGCGTGGCGGGGGCTCGCGCGTTTCGAGGGGCGCGGCTCGCTGCGCTCGTGGCTCTACACCGTGGCCACCCGTACCTGCCTGGACATCGTCGAGGCCCGCGGCAAGCGGGCCCTGCCCGTCGACCTCGGCCCGTCCAGCGACCGCGTCGTTGTCGGCCGCCCCGCTCACCGACGTCGCCTGGCTGGGCCCGTACCCCGATAGGGGCCTCACCGGCGCCCCTGCCGGCCCGGACGCGCGCTACGAGCAGCGCGAAGCCGTCGAGCTCGCCTTCGTCGCGGCCCTTCAACACCTGCCGGGCAACCAGCGGGCGGCGCTGCTGCTCTTCGAGGTTCTGGGCTTCTCCGCCGCCGAGATCGCCACCATGATGGACACCTCGACCGCGTCGGTGAACAGTGCCCTGCAGCGTGCCCGCTCGATCGTGGCCGAGAAGATCCCCTCCCCCACCCAGCAGCGGACGCTGCGGGAGATCGGCGACGCGCGCCTGCGCGAGATCGTCGCCGGATACTCCGCCGCGCTGGAACGCGGCGACGCCGACGCCCTGGTCGCGCTGCTCACCGAGGACGTCACCTGGTCGATGCCTCCGCTCGCGCACTGGTACCACGGCCTCGAGAACGTCATCGACTTCGCCGTGAAGGTCCCGCTGACCGCGTGCGGCTCCTGGAGGCACCTTCCGACCAGCGCGAACGGCCAGCCCGCCGTGGGCTTCTACCTGTGGAAGGACGAGGCCGGCGCGTACCTCAGCTGGTCGATCACCGTGCTGACCCTGCGTGGCGAGCGGATCGCCGAGATCACCACGTTCATCGGCCCCGAGCACTTCGCGCCCTTCGGGCTCCCCGCCTCGCTACCCTGACCCGGGCTGAAGGATCGGCGGCGGCCACGGCCCCGCCGGCGCGGGCCGTGCCGGTATTCGCGGCCGAGCCGCATGCCGGTCGTCGCTTTCGCTGCCGGTTCGCCTGAGACCCTGAGCAGGGGGCCTTCCTGGACGAGGCCGCGTATCGGTCAGTCGGTGGTCGGCGGGGTGACGAAGAAGGATTTGGCCCTGGTCAGCGCGTCGTGGTCGGTCGTCATCTCGCCAGGACGGTTCGCGAAGCCCAGCAGCGCGCCGCCCCAGCGCCCGCCGAAGTACTCCGCGCACAGCCGCAACGTCCCCACCATCGGGTCGGCCACCACCATGTCGTCCTCGCTGACCGCGCTGATCGCCCACGTCGTCTTGTCGGCCATGCGGCGCTTGAAGTCGACCCCGGGCACGCGCATCCACCCCGACCAGTAGTCGAGGTAAAGCTTGGTCGTCGCCGAAACGGTGTACCAGTAGAGCGGCGAGGCGATCACCAGGTCGGTGGCGTCGAGCGTGGCCTCCAGCAGTACGCGCTCGTTGCCCTCGGGCACCGGGTAGACGCCCTCGCCCGCGTGCCTGATGTCGCGGAACGGCGTCAGCGGAAGGTCGTCCAGGTTCAGCCAGCGTTGCTCGGCCCCCTCGGGAAGGTGCTCGGCCGCCGCCCTGGCCAGGGTTTCGGTGTTGCCACCCGGCCGGGCACTGCCCAAAACGAACAGGAACCTACGCTCGGTCATCCGCGCCTCCATCCCGAGATCTATGCACGTGCATGTTACACGCCCGCTCTCTCGGGACCCAGCCGCCTACACCGACCGATAGCGCCCGCGGAGCCGTACGAGAGGAAGGGGGGTCGGGTTGACGTAGTCGACCGCGAGCACCCTCGCCACGAAGAGGGTATGATCGCCCGCCGGCACCACCTGCGACGTCTCCGCCTCCAGCGCGGCCACCCCGCCGTCGACGACGAGCGCCTCGCTGCACGGGCCGCGGTGATGCGGGGCCCCGGCGACCAGATGGCGGGCGCTCGGACGGCCCGACGTGGCGAACCTGCTGGCGATGGCGGCCTGATCCGCCGACAGCAGCGACGCGGCCCAGCGGTCCTGCCTGAGGAGCACCTCGGCGAGGTAGCCGCGGCTGGCCAGGCTGGCGAGCACGAGCGGCGGCTCGACGGAGACGGACATCAGGGCGGACACGGTGACGCCCACGTCGTCCCTGCCATCCCGTACGGTTATCACGGCGACCCCCGCCGCGAGCTGGGCCATCGCCTCGGTGAACTCGCTCACCCGACCACTCTGGCACATATCGATCACCAATCCGCAGCCGGTCAAGCCCCTGGACCCCGCACTGCTCGCGGCCGCCAACTGCCGCACCCGGGTGGCGTCGAGCAACCAGCGGATCACCAGCACCGCCTGCTTGAAGCAGCTCAATGTACGGGTGCCGCTGCGGGTGCCCTGGGGTTTCGGGGGGATGCCCATGAAGAGCGCTGCCCGAGCCGCAGGCGAGGACCGCGCTCTACCCCGGTGAACGGCCATGCCGTTCACCGGGGGAAAGGGCTACAGGAGGCCGTTCGTGGTCAGCCAGTCCTTTGCCACCGTCGCCGGGTCGTCCTTGTCCACCGAGATCTTCTGCATCATCTGCGTCAGGGTCTCCGTGGTCAGCTTGGCCGACACCGCGTTCAGCGTGGTCTTGATCGTGTCGTTCGTCGCCGCCTTGTTCACCAGCGGCGTCACGTTCTGGGCGCTGAAGACGTTCTTGGGGTCCTTCAGCGACACCATGTTGTTGATGATGATCTTCGGGTCGGTCGTGAAGACGTTGCCCGCCTGCACGGTCCCGTCCTTGATCGCGTCGGCCGTGGTGTCACCCGTGGGCTTCCACTCCTTGAACTCCAGGCCGTAGACGTCCTTGAACTGCTGCTCGCGACGCTTCTTGAACTCGGGCGGACCGCCGACCGCCATGTTCTTGGACACCTTGGCGAGGTCCTCGATGCTGGTCAGCTTGTACTGGTCGGCCGTGGCCTTGGTGACCGTCAGCGAGTCGTTGTCCTGCGCGGGCGAGGAGTCGAGGATCTCGAGCTCGGCGGGCAGCTTGCTCTTGAGCTCACCGTTGACCTGCTCCATCGACGCCGCGGTCGACTTGGGGTCGACGAAGAACAGCAGCGCGCCGTTGTACTCGGGCAGGATGGTCAGCCCGCCGCTCTTGACCTGGCTGTAGATGACCTCGCGGCTGCCGATGTTCGGCTTCTCCGTGACGTTCACACCCTTGGCCTTGAGCGCCTGGGCGTAGATGGAGCCCAGCAGAACGCTCTCGGGGAAGTTGAACGAGCCCACGATCGCCGTTCCCCCGCCGGACGCGGGCGCGCTCCCTGACGGGGCCGCGCTGGCGGAGGTGGTGTCCAGCGGGTTTCCGCCGCTGCTGCCGCCGCCACCACAGGCGGACAGGGTGAGCATCGCCGAGAGCAGCACCGCCGCGGTGCCGAATATACGCCTCATGCTTATTTCCCTTCTAAACGGGGGGTATTGGAGAGATTATCGAACCCGCAGTCGCCGGCTCACCCCCGGGGACACCGTCACCCTCTGCGCGAGCGTGAACAGCCCCTGTACGGCGAGAGCGAAGGCGACGATCAGTACAGACCCGCCCACCACGCTCTCGTAGTCCTGTGTCGCCAATCCGTCGATGATGTAACGTCCGAGCCCGCCGAGCCCGACGTAGGCGGCCACCGCGGCCGTCGCCACGACCTGGACGGCCGCCAGCCGCAGCCCGAGCATGATGAGCGGCAGCGCCACCGGCACGAGCACCTTGAACAGCACCTGCGGCCCGCGCAACCCCATCCCGTAGGCGGCGTCGCGCAGCTCGGGGTCGACTCCCCTGATGCCCTCGAAGGTGTTGACGAGGATCGGCGGTACGGCCAGCGCCACCAGCGGGATCAGCACCGGCCAGATCGAGGCGGTGCCGAGCAGCAGGACGATCAGCACCAGCAGACCGAGCGTGGGAAGCGCCCTGGCCAGGTTGGCGCTGACGACCACGATGACCGAGCCGCGTCCCGTGTGCCCGACCAGCAGGCCGAGCGGGATCCCGATGAGCGCGGCGAGCACGAGCGCCGCCGCGGAGAAGCCCAGGTGTTCGAGCAGCCGCACGGGGATGGCGCCGGACCCCGACCAGTTGGCGGGATCGGTGAAGAAGTCGATGAGCCAGTTCACGACGCCCTCCTGGCCCGCACCCACGGCGTGAGCAGTCGTTGCGCGGTCAGCACGATGCCGTCGCCGACCAGGGCCAGCAGCACGATGAGCACGATGCCGGCGATGGCGGGGGTGTAGAAGTCACGCTGGAAGGCGTCGGTGAACAGGTTGCCGAGCCCGCCCTGCCCGATGAGCGCGCCGACGCTGACCAGGCTGATGCTGGAGACGGTGACCACGCGCAGCCCCGCGAGCACGACGGGCACCGCGATCGGCAGCTCGACCTGGACCAGGCGGCGCAGGGGCGTGAAACCCATGGCCACCGCCGACTGCCTGACGTGGTCGGGCACCGCCCCCAAGCCGTCGACGACGGCCGGGACCAGCACGGCGAGCGCGTAGAAGGTCAGCGGGATGATCACGGTCAGCTGGGTGAGCCCCGTCTCCGGGATCAGCAACATGAACAGCGGCAGCGACGGCAGCGCGTAGATCACGTTCATGATGCCCGCCGTGGGCTGGTAGAGGAAGCGCCAGCGCACGCACGCGAGCCCGAGCGGCACCGCGACGAGCAGCCCGAGCAGGACGGGCACCAGGGACATCACGACGTGCGCCTGGAGGAGGTTGACGATGCTGTTCGGCGAGTCCGAGTTCCAGTTGCTCTCGACCCAGCTCCACCTGAACAGCGGCTGGCCGTCGTCATCCATCGGCGGCCTCCGCCAGCGCTTCGTCGAGCGCTTCCCTGGTCGCGATGCCCACGACCTTGCCCTCGGCATCGACGGCCACCGCCTGCCCCGACGGTGACAGCAGGGCGGCGTCGAGCGCCGCGCGCAGGGAGTCCTTGCCGTGGACGTAGGTTCCGAACGGCTCGTCCCGCCCCTGCCAGCCGACCGGCCTGCCGTCCTCGGAGACGACCATGAGCAGGCCGTCGGACGCGGCGGCCGTACCCGGTGAAGAGGAGGAGACGACCAGGTCCGTGCGCAGCCGCAGGTGCTCGGTGGAGACGAACGACAGCCGCCTGATGCCGCGGTCCTTGCCGAGGAACTCGCGCACGAAGTCGTCGGCGGGCTCCGACAGCAGCGTCTTGGGCGCGGCGAACTGGGCCAGCTTGCCGCCGACGCGCAGCACGGCCACCCGGTCGCCGAGCTTGATCGCCTCGTCGATGTCGTGGGTGACGAAGACGATGGTCTTGTTCAGCTCCGACTGCAGCCTGAGCAGCTCGTCCTGTAGCGAGGTACGGACGATGGGGTCGACCGCGCTGAACGGCTCGTCCATGAGCAGCACGGGAGGGTCGGCGGCCAGCGCGCGGGCCACGCCCACGCGCTGCTGCTGGCCGCCGGAGAGCTGGAAGGGGTAGCGCTGGGCCAGCTTGGGATCGAGCCCGACCCGCTCCAGCAGCTCCATGGCCCGGTCACGTGCCTTCTTCTTGTCCCAGCCCAGCAGGTACGGCACGGTCGCCACGTTGTCGACGATCTTGCGGTGCGGGAACAGGCCAGCCTGCTGGATGACATAGCCGATGCCGCGCCGCAGTGTCGGGGGATCGATCTTCTTGACGTCGGCGCCGTCGAGCAGGATCTGCCCCTCGCTGGCGTCGATCATCCTGTTGATCATCCGGAGCGTCGTGGTCTTGCCGCATCCCGAAGGGCCGACCAGGACGGTGATCCGTCCGGTCTCCGCTTCAAGGGACAGGTTGTCGACGGCCACGAAGCCGTCGGGATACCGCTTGGTGACAGCGTCAAATGTGATCATGCGCGACCTCTCGCTCGACCGGCGGGGCCGCGGCCCGCCCCATGATCTCTGGGCGACAGACTACGGCGAGCGACCCCCTCGTGTCCCGCTGCCCCCCAGGTGAAACGCTTCACGCGACTATCAAATGGGTATCCAAGGGTGCATTCCGCCTCGGTAACCGGCATGATTGCCTGCAACACTCCGAAGCCGCCCCCTCATCCCCAGCGTTCACTTTTCTTTCAGAGGAATTCGGCCCCGTGACCCACCCGCTCACCGATCAGCGATCTCGCGAGGATCTGATCGCCGAGCTCTACGACCGTCACGCCGCCGGGCTGTTCGCTTACTGCGCGGACCAGCTCGGTGACCCGGGCTCCGCCTCCGACGCGCTGGACGCCGTCCTGTCCAGCGTGCCTTCCGTGGAGCCGCCGCGTGCCGCGCTGTACGCGCTCGCGCGGCGGGAGATCTTCCGCCGCGACATCGTCTACGCGCCTCCTGTCATCGATCCCCTGGTCGACCCCGCCACCGCACTGGTCGAGCGCGTCCTGCGCGATCTTCGCCCGCACCAGCGCGAAGTGCTCGTGCTCTCCATCGTCATCGGCCTCACCGACGCCGAGCTGGCCTGGGTGCTCGACGTGGCCAGGGACACCGCCGTCGAGCTGATCCAGAACGCCGCGCTCCGCTTCCGCCAGTCGCTGCTGTCCTCGCTGGCCGCCGCGGGCCCCCGACCGGCCCAGCCGGTGGCGGAGGTGTACGGCGCGCTGGGCGTGGCGCCGCTGCGTGACGTGCTCGGCCGCCTGCCGTGGCGTCCGCCGCCCGCCTCCGTCAGGGTGCGCCTGCTCGGTCCCCGTCCCGACCCATCGAGCACGGCTCCCGCACCCAGGACGGGCTCGCTGTTCGTCAAGCCGATGTGGCCGACGACCCCCGTCTGGCCCGTCCCGCTCGGCGACACCGATCCGGCCACCAGCACGGGGCTCTTCCCGACCGAGCTGCTCACCCCGCCGGACTCGTCGCGCGTCTCGCCCCACGAGGCGGCGACGGCGCCGATGCCCAAGCTGCGCGACACGCTGACCGCGCGTGCTCCCATGCTGTCGGCGCCCACCCCGGCCGACGTGCTCGACGCGCCGCCGACGTGGGACGCCTTCAGCAAGCCCACCACGACCGCCGAGCCGCCCAAGGCCCTGGCCGGCGGCGACATCCTGGACGACACGTGGACCGCGACGCCGCCTCCACCCGAGGTGGCCGCCGACCCGGTGAACGTGACCGCCGACCCGGTGGACGTGCCGATGCGCGCCCGCGACCGGACGGCGCTCGCCGACCTGCTCGTGCACAAGGGTGAGCCGCGCAAGGAGCCCGCCAGCCTGTTCGTGCCACGCAAGCCGGCGAAGGAGCCCGTCTATGTCCTGCCTCCCGCGCCGGAGGAGGTCGCTCCCCCGGTGAAGGAGGAGGCGGCGGCCCCGCCCGCACCCGCCGAGCCGGTACGGCCTGCCGTACCGAAGGCTCCGAGGAAGCCCGCGCCGAAGAAGGCGGCGGCCAAGACGGCCACGAGCAAGAAGAAGGGCAAGCGGCGCACGCGTCACCACGACTGGGCCTGGGAGCTGATCGGCTTCGTGGTGTGCGTGGCGATCGCGATGCTGGTGTTCTTCTGGATCCCGATGTAGGTCCGTGATGGCGGCGGCCGACGGGCCGCCGCCACCCGGTCAGGCGTCGCCGGTGAGGATCAGCCCGCTGGTCGGCACGCCCGTCCCCGCGGTGACCAGCACGTTGCTCACGCCCGGCACCTGGTTCACCGAGGTGCCCCTGATCTGGCGGACGGCCTCGGCGATGCCGTTCATGCCGTGGATGTAGGCCTCGCCGAGCTGGCCGCCGTGCGGATTGACCGGCAGATGCCCGTCGAGCTCGATGCCGCCGTCCTTGACGTACTCCTTGGCCTCTCCCCTGCCGCAGAAGCCGAGCTCCTCCAGCTGGTTGAGAACGAAGGGCGTGAAGTGGTCGTAGAGGATCGCGGTCTGGATGTCGGCCGGCGCCAGGCCCGACATTTCCCACAATTTCGTGCCAACCACTGACATCTCGGGAAGCCCGGTCATGTCGTCGCGGTAGTAGCTGGTCATCATCATCTGGCCCGCGGCCGAGCCCTGCGCCGCCGCGGCGATCACGGCGGGCGAGCGCCGCAGGTCACGGGCCCGCTCGGCCGAGGTGACGACGACCGCCACCGCGCCGTCGCTCTCCTGGCAGCAGTCGAGCAGGTGTAACGGCTCCACGATCCACCGCGACGCCTGGTGCTCCTCCAGCGTGATCGGCCTGCCGTGGAACCACGCCGCGGGGTTGGTGGCCGCGTGTCTGCGCATCGCCACCGCCACCCTGCCGAAGTCCTCGGAAGTGGTCCCTGACACGTGCATGTACCTGCGCGCGAACATCGCGACCCACGCCGCGGGGGTCATCAGCCCGTACGGCACGTGCCAGCTCATCTCGAGCCCCTGGGAGGACGGCTCCCCGCCCACCCTGGCGTCGGGCTGCCCGAACCTGCGCCCCGACCGCTCGTTGAAGGCCCGGTAGCACACCACGGTCTCCGCCGCGCCCGTCGCGACCGCCATCGCCGCGTGCATGACGGTGCCGCACGCCGCTCCGCCCCCATAGTGGACGCGGGAGAAGAAGGTGAGATCACCGATGCCGACCTCGCGGGCGACGGCGATCTCCTGGTTGGTGTCCTGGGTGTAGGTGACCATGCCGTCCACGTCGGACGGCGTCAGCCCCGCGTCGTCGAGCGCGGCGAGCACGGCCTCGGCTGCCAGCCGTAACTCCGAGCGCCCTGACTCCTTGCTGAACTCCGTGGCCCCGATGCCCGCGATCGCCGCCCGCGACCTCACGCGCCCTCCCGCGGCCGCGCCGTACCCGAGTCGGGCAGCCGGAAGGCGACAGTGGCGGTGGCGTGGTCGCCGAGGCTCACCTTGCCGCGCACCTCGACCGTGTACTCGCCGTCCTCGATCTCGACGACCGTACCGGTGAACGAGAGCCGGTCGCCCGCGTAGGCGGGCACGCCGAGCTTGACGTTGATCCGCTTGATCACGGCCTCAGGCCCGATCCAGTCGGTAACGTACCGCTCGACCAGCCCCATCGTGGTGAGGATGTTGAGGAAGATGTCCTTGGAGCCCTGCGCGCGGGCGCCCTCGACGTCGTGGTGGACGGGGGTGAAGTCCATGGTCGCCAGCGCCGTGGAGACGATCAGCGTGGGAGTGAGGTCGATAGACAGCTCGGGGAGGACCGAACCGATCTCGGCCTGTCCTTCGGTCAGCGTACGCATCACGGCTCCCGCGGTGCCCACAGAGGAAGGGTCAATTCATCGTCTATAGAGACGTAGGTCACGCGCAACTCCATACCGATACCCACGTCTTCAACCGGACAGTCCACGATGTTGCCCACAATCCTCACCCCTTCCTGCAGCTCCACCACACCCACCACAAAGGGCGTCTCCCTTCCCGGAACGGGCGGGTGGTGGTGGACGACGAAGCTGTAGACGGTGCCCTCTCCGCTCGCCACCACGAAGTCGCGGTTGGCCGACCGGCACGACGGGCACAGCGGTCCCGGCGGGTGCCTGAGCTCGCCACAGTCGCCGCAGCGCTGGATGCGCAACTCGCCCTGTTTCACGCCCTCCCAGAAGAAGGCGGTGTCCTGATTGATGGCCGGTTTCAGCGGATACGGCTTCTTCTTGGGCTTGGGCCGGAATTTCAGGACCCTGAAGAGCATCTCGGCGACCGCCTCGCCCCTCGCGTACCAGGTGACGTTCCAGGTCGCGAAGTAGCCCTCGCCGAGCGCCGTGGTCTTGGGGCCCTTCAGCTCGGTGAAGCGGGTCGTGGCGGTGACCCGCTCGCCCACCCGCAGGTAGCGGTGGTAGGTGTGGTCGCAGTTGGTGGCGACGACCCCGGTGTAGCCGGCGTCGTTGAGCGCCACCATGACCTCGTCGATCGGCGACGGCTGCCGGGGGCCGAGCCCCTGCATCGTCCACACCTGGGCCATCGCGGGCGGCGCCACCCCGTCGGCCAGGTAAACAGGGTTGGTGTCACCCATGGCGTCGAGCCAGTGCCTGATCATCGGCTCGTTGACCGCGTCGGGCGCGGGCGCGCCATCCACCTCGCCGAGCGCGACCTGCTTGCTCGCGAGCTCCATGAGCTCCTCGTGGACGCTCATCGGGGCGGCCTCGGCAGCGACAGGCCCAGCATGGCGATCAGCTCGCGCTGCACCTCGTTGACGCCGCCGCCGAAGGTGAGCACGACCGCGCCCTTCACCCCGTGGTCCACGCGCTCCATGAGCTGGGCGGTCTCGGGGTCGGCGGGGTCGCCGTACCTGGCCAGGACGTCGCAGACGATCCTGCCGATCTCCTGCATCCGCTCGGAGCCGTAGATCTTGGTGGCGGAGGCGTCGGGCGCGCCCAGCCAGCCGAGATCCATGTTGGCCGCGACCTGCCAGTTGAGCAGCTCGTTCGTGCGGTAGTAGGCGTAGATCCTGGCGATCGCGCGCCGCACGTCCTGGACCTCGAGCAGGTCGTTGGCGCGGGCCCAGGCCAGGAAGCGGTCGTAGGTCTGGGCCAGGTTGCCGGCCGGCCCGAGCGTGACGCGCTCGTGGTTGAGCTGGTTGACGATCAGGTCCCAGCCCTTGTCCACCTCGCCGACGACCATGTCCTCGGGGACCCTGACGTCCTGGTAGTAGGTGGCGTTGGTGTGGTGGCGGCCGTCCATGGTGACGATCGGCGTCCAGGAGAACCCGGGGTCGGCGCAGTCCACGATCATCATCGTGATGCCCTTGTGCTTCTTGGCCTCGGGGTTGGTGCGCGCGGCCATCCAGATGTACTGGGCGTAGTGCGCGCCGCTGGTGAAGACCTTCTGGCCGTTGACGATGTAGTGGTCGCCGTCCTTCACTGCCGTCGTGCGCAGCGAGGCCAGGTCGGTGCCCGCCTCGGGCTCGCTGTACCCGATGGCGAAGTGGCACTCGCCCGCGAGGATGCGCGGCAGGAAGAAGTCCTTCTGCTTGGGCGTGCCGTACTGCATGAGGGTGGGGCCGACGGTCTGCAGCGTGATGATCGGGTACGGCACGCCCGCCCTGGCGATCTCGTTGGCGAAGATCTGCTGCTCCAGGGGGCCGTATCCGGCTCCGCCGTACTCCTTGGGCCAGCCGAGCCCGAGCTTGCCGTCCCTGCCGAGCCTGCGGCAGTGCTCCATGTACGCGTCGCCGAACGGGTCCTCGGCGATCTTCTTGCGGTCCTCGGCGCTGAGGCAGGCGTGGAAATACGCGCGCAGCTCGTCGCGGAGTTCGCGCTGCTCAGGGGTCAGGCCGATCAGCATCAGAGGTGCGCTCCGATCAGGTCGAGCTGGGCGTCGGCGCCGCCGAGCAGGTGGGACAGGTGCTTGGCGTGCCCGAAGTAGCGATGCAGGGGATAGGTGACGTCGAGGCCGAGGCCGCCGTGCAGGTGCTGGCAGGTGAACAGCGCCTTGAACGCCTCGGAGACGTGGAAGCCCGCGATGGCCGCGTCGTCGCCGTCCATGCCCCACGCGGCCGACCACATCGCGACGTCGAGCGCGCGCGAAGCGATGTACACGTCGGCGATCTGCATGGTGACTGCCTGGAACTCGGCGAGCGGGCGGCCGAACTGCTTGCGGGTCTTGATGTAGTCGGTGGTGAGCTTCAGCGCTCCGGCGAGGACGCCGCCGGCCTGCGCGGCCACGGCGACGGTGACGATCTTCCGCAGGTCGTGGCCTGGGCCGGCGAGTCTCTCGCTCCGGCCAGGCATGATCGTGCCCGAGGGCTCCCCCGTGGAGGTGAACTCGGGGGTGACCGCGAAGTCGTCGGTGAGGAACAGGCCCTCGTCGGTGGCGTAGAGGACGTGCGTGGCCTGCTGGGCGTAGGGAGCGCTCATGCCCTTGACGGCGACGGTGGGCAGGCCTTCGACCTGCCTGCCGTACGCGGCCATGGCGAGGGTGGCGGCGAGGACGGGCAGCGCGGGCACGTCGACCGCCGCCGCGCCGACCTCGCGCAGGACGACGGCCATCTCCACCGCGCCCAGCCCCTCCTCGGGGGTGCAGATGGCGGCCAGGCCCGCCTGCTCCATGGCGGGCCAGGTGGGGTCCTTGGCCAGGAGGTCGGCGGTGAGGGTGCGCAGGTCCTGTTGGGTCTCGTCCAGGGTGAAATCCACTCAGCTCTCCAGTAGGTGCGTGCGGCCGTGCCGGGCGAACTCGTCCTCGATCACGCTGATGTCCTTCTCGGTCAACCTCCTGAAACCCGTCGGGTCCCGTGCGGGGGGACGCCACCAGACGGGCTCGGCGGTGCGCCAGGCCTCCTTGGCCAGGACCCGTTTGAGGATCTTGTGGGACGGCGTCTGCGGCAGTTCCTCGCAGAGCCGGACGTAGCGGGGCACGGCCTTGGCGCCGAGTGCCGCGGTGAACGCCGCGAAGGCGGCGGGGTCGAACGGCCCGTCGAGCACGAGCGCCGCCATCACCTGGTCGCCGGCCGCCGCGTCGGGCACCGGGTACACCGCGGCCTCCACCACGCCGTCGAACTCGCGCAGGACCGCCTCGATCGGCGCGACGGCCAGGTTCTCGCCGTCGACGCGCAGCCGATCGGTCCCCCTGCCGGCGAAGTACACATACCCCTGCGCGTCGGCGTAGGCGAGGTCACCCGACCAGTACGCGCCCTGCCTGACCCGCTCGACGTCGGCGGCCCGGTCGTTGTAGTAGCCGTCGAACAGGCCGAGGCCCGCCACGTTGACCAGCTCGCCGATCGCCTCGTCGGGATTGGCGGGCCTGCCGTCCACCATGACCGCGGGGACGCAGCGCTCGCCGGTGCCCGGGTTCCTGATCTCGATGCCGTCGGGGAGCCTGCCGAGCGCGCCGGGCGGGCCCGCGGGGTCGGGCGTGATCGACACGGCGCTCTCCGTGGAGCCGAACGCGTCGATCACGTGGCAGCCGAAGCGCTCGCCGAAGCGCCGGGTGGCGGTCGCGCTGCCCTCGTTGCCGAACGCGATCCGCAGCGGGTTGTCGGCGTCGTCCTGCCGCGGGGGCGTGGCGAGGACGTAGGAGAGCGCCTTGCCGACGTAGTGCAGGTAGGTGCAGCCGTGCCGGCGGACGTCGGGCAGCAGGTTCGAGGCGGAGAACCTTCTGCGCACGGCCAGCGCGGCGCCCGAGGCGACGGCGGGGGCGAAGGCGGCCATGAGCGCGCCGGAGTGGAAGAGCGGCATCGAGCAGTAGACGACGTCGTCGGGGGTGAGCATCGCGCCGAGGCTGAGACCGGGGATCGCGATCTTCCGCTGGGTGATCCGCACCGCCCTGGGGGCGCCCGAGGTGCCCGAGGTGAAGATCAGCATCACCAGCTCGTCGGGAGCGAGCGTACGGCAGGCCGTACCCGCTTCCGTGGGTCCTGCGACCGGCGGGGCGCCATGCGCCAGGTCGCCGAGCGGCATGGTGGGGAGGCCGAGGGACGCGGCGGCCGGGCCGTACGGGGCATCCCAGAGGACGAGGCCGACGTCGGTGGCGCGGGCGTCCCTGGCCAGTTCCTCCCCCGACCTGGTGGTGTTGAGCGCGACGACCACGGGCCCGCCCAGCGCCGCGGCGCCGATGAGGAAGATCAGATCGGGGACGTTGTCGCACAGGACGCCTACGTGCCCGACCCCCGACAGCGCGGCGGCACGCGCGCGACAGGCCGCGACGACCTCGCGCCACGTCCACGTGGCGTCTTCGAACAGCAGGCCAGGACGGTCGTCGGCGGCCCTGCGTTCGAGTAAGCAGGCGAGCGTGTCCGCGGTCATCCTGTCTCCCAGCAAGCGCTCGGTCAACCGTTCCGCAAACTAGAACAGATTCTAGTGCCTGTCCAGTGCCCGCCCACTGAGTGGATGAAGGAACCTCCGTGAACTGCTGGAGACATGCGCTTCTTTGTGACCCGTCAGTAACAAGCGGGACGAGATGGACATCGGATAACGTGTTCTCATGCGCCCTCCGCATGTGACTCTCCCCATACCTCCCGGCAAGGAGGACCAACCGGCCACCGGCGTCCGCACCAGAAGCCAGCACCAGCGCCGCAAGCGCATCGTCCAGGCCGCGGCCGCCCTGGCCTCGCGCGGTGGCGTCGAGGCCATGCAGATGCGCACGGTCGCCGAGCGCGCCGGGGTCGCCCTCGGCACCCTCTACCGCTACTTCCCCTCCAAGATGGACCTGGTCGTCGCGGTGGTCGGTGAGGAGATCGACCTGCTGGAGAGCAGCATCGAACGGCGTCCGCCGACCGCGACCACGGCCTCGGGGCGCGCGGTCGACGTGCTCATGAGAGCGACGCGCGGCCTCATGCGCGAACCCGAGCTGGCCGACGCGCTCATCCGGTCGTTGATCATGGCGGAGGTCGAGACCCCCTTCGGCGACAGGATGGCGGGGCTGCTGCTGCGGGTGGCGGGCGGCGAGCACGCCTCCGAGGAGGATCTGGTCCTGACCGGGCTGCTGTCCAGCGTGTGGGTGCAGGAGCTGCTCGAGATGCTGCGCGGACGGCGCACGCACGAGCAGATCCAGCGCCGCATCGAGATCGCCGCCACCCGCCTGCTGTCCGACTTCTGACCCGTCCATGCGCTCCAGGGGCAGGCGCCTCGCGGGCGGTCAGCCGCGAGGGGTCTCGGATCGGAAGCTGTGGCCCAGCTCGGCGCCGAGCCCGAAGTAGTGGCGGAAGTTGTAGATCAACGGGCTCCACAGGGCCGGGTCGATGTGCTGCGTGCCCGGCACGACGATGCGCGGATCGGCGTGCACCCTGAGCACGCGCGCCTCCACGATGAGGAAGTCGCCCGACAGGTCGGGCCTGACCCGCACGGCTCGGGCCTCCAGTTGGACCGGGCAACCGGCGACCCTGGGCGGGCGGACCACCTCGGACGGCTCGGGCCGCAGGCCCGCCGCCCCGAACTTGTCGGGCTCGAAGCGGAAGGCGCCCCCCTTCGACGCGGGCACCGGGTCCCGCCCGGTCAGCGGCGCGAGCCGCTCCACCGCGGACCACTGTCCCGGTTCCGGCAGGTTGATCACCAGATCGGTCCTCGCGGCCAGGTTGCGGCCCGTCTGCCCTTCGGATCCGAGCCCCATGACGACCACCTGTCCCAGCGCCCACGCGGAGGAGATCGGAGCGAGGTTGGCCGAGCCGTCCTCGTTCTCGGTCGACAGCAGCACGACCGGTGTCCCGAAGTACAGGATGCTCGGGGTGATCGCCAGATGGTCGACCGGCATGTCCGTGATGTTCATGATGTCGACCGTATGAGTGGGTCGCTTCGGTGGCGGCCGAAGCGACGCCTGCGCGGCCAGGTCGTCCAGCTGGAGCGGCTCGTGCAGCCGGGCCAGCGCCCACTGCCTGGCCTCGGCCGTGCCGGACGACGACGGTTCGGGGACGGGGCGCTCGATGTACTGCGATTGGCCGCCGTCGCGCCACGGCGGCACCACGCAGCGCCGCGGGCGGTGGCGAGCACGCCGGCGTCGTGCTCGACCGCGATGGAGTAGTCGGCGTGCGTCCGCGCGGGGCCGCCGTCCAGGGTGCAGGTGATGACCTCTTGACGCGCTCCCCGGGCTGAAGCCCAGGGATTCTCGCCCGTGCCGCATGGGTTCATGCGGCAGATGGCTTCCTGTTTCACAGCCGTGTGCCCCACTCGCGCGCTCGAAGGGGATGACGCCGTCCAGCGCCAGGACAACCACACGATGCATGGCCTGATCCTTACACATCTTGGCCATCGGGCCACTTGGCCCCTTGTCGGGGTCGCGGAAGGCTGGAACACATGAGAGCAATCAGCCAGGACGTTCTGGGCGGACCAGAGGTCCTCAAGGAGATCGATCTGCCCGTCCCGACGCCGGGGCCCACCGAGGTGCTGGTCAGGGTGCACGCCGCGGGGGTCAATCCGACCGACTGGAAGCACAGGTCCGGAGGGTACTTCCTGGGGCAGCCGCCGTTCGTGCTCGGCTGGGACGTCTCGGGCGTGGTCGAGGCGGTCGGCGTCGGCGTTTCCCTCTACCAGCCCGGCGACGAGGTCTTCGGCATGCTGCGCTACCCGTTCTCGAACGGCGCGTACGCCGAGTACGTCACCGCGCCCTCCAGGACCTTCGTCCCCAAGCCCGCCGGTGTCGACCACGTCCAGGCGGGCGCGCTGCCGCTGGCCGCGCTAACGGCCTGGCAGGCGCTGGTCGACACCGCGGGCCTGCGCTCGGGCCAGCGGGTGCTCATCCACGCCGCCGCGGGCGGCGTCGGCCACCTGGCCGTCCAGATCGCCAAGGCGCGCGGCGCCTACGTCATCGGTACGGCTAGCGCCGCCAAGCACGACTTCCTCCGCTCGCTCGGGGCCGACGAGCTGATCGACTACCGGACCCAGGACTTCGCCACCGCGGTGAAGGACGTCGACGTCGTGCTCGAGACCATCGGCGGCGACTACGGGCAGCGCTCGCTGGAGACGCTCAGGCCGGGCGGCACACTCGTCTCGATCGCGCTCTCGCGCCAGGACGGCGAGCTCGCCGCCAAGGCCGAAGCGCGGGGCATGCGGGTGGCGGGCATGCTCGTCGAGCCCGACTACGCGGCGATGAAGGCCATCGCGGCGCTGGTCGAGGCGGGGAGGCTGCGCGCGGAGATCGCGGCGGTGCTGCCCATGGAGGAGGCCGACAAGGCGCACGAACTCGGCGAGACCGGCAGGACCGCCGGGAAGATCGTCCTGGAAATCGGGCCTTCCGCGAAAAAGTAGAACGCGTTACATTCTGCTTCTAGAGCATCATTCTGGAGGCAGCTGTGAACGCACCGGTGATCGTCGAGGCCGTCAGGACGCCGATCGGCAAACGGAACGGATGGCTGTCGGAGCTCAAACCCCAGCAGGTGCTCGCGACCGCGCTCAACGGGCTCATCGACCGGGCGGGGCTGGAACCGCGCCTGGTCGAGCAGGTGTTCGCCGGGTGCGTCACCCAGGCGGGCGAGCAGGGCGGCCACGTCGGGCGGTACTCGTGGCTGTACGCGGGCCTGCCGTACCAGGCGGGGGTCACCACGATCGACGCGCAGTGCGGGTCGTCGCAGCAGGCCGTGCACCTGGTGGCCGCGCTCATCCAGGCGGGGGTGATCGAGGTCGGCGTGGCCTGCGGGGTCGAGGTGATGAGCAGGGCCCCGCTCGGCAGCAACGTGTTACCGGCCAAGCCCAAGCCCGACGACTGGGCGATCGACCTGCCCGACCAGTTCACGGCGGCCGAGCGGATCGCACGGAGGAGAGGGCTGACCAGGGAGCGGCTCGACTGGTTCGGCGCCAGATCGCAGCAGCTGGCGGCCAAGGCGTGGGCCGACGGCAGGTTCGCGAGGGAGATCGTGCCCGTGGGCGAGGTCACCAGGGACCAGGGGCTGAGGGAGACCACCGTGGAAAGCCTGGCGGCGCTGAAGCCGGTGCTCGGCGAGAACGGGTTCCACACCGCGGGCACCTCCTCGCAGGTCTCCGACGGGGCGGCGGCGGTGCTGCTCATGAGCGAGTCGGCGGCCAGGCGGCACGGGATGCGGCCCCGCGCCCGCATCCTCGCTCAAACGCTGGTGGGCGCCGAGCCGTACTACCACCTGGACGGCCCCGTGGACGCCACGGCGGCGGTGCTGGGCAGAGCGGGGATGACGATCGGCGACATCGACAGGTTCGAGGTGAACGAGGCCTTCGCGTCGGTCGTGCTGTCGTGGGCCTCGGTGCACGAACCCGACCTGGACAGGGTGAACGTCAACGGCGGCGCGATCGCGCTCGGACACCCCGTCGGGGCGACGGGAGCCCGGCTGGTGACCTCGGCGCTGCACGAGCTGGAGCGCGCGGACCTGTCGACGGCCCTGGTGACCATGTGCGCGGGCGGCGCGCTCGCCACGGCCACCATTCTGGAACGCGTCGCATGACCCTGACCCTGGCGCGTACGGTGGCACGGGGGACGCCGAGCGAGACGGGGCCGACCGCATGACCAGGACACGCCGCAGGCCGTACGCCGACCAGCGACCGCAGGACCTCGGCGGCGGGGTGAGCAGCGTGCCCGTCCCCATCCCAGGCAACCCGCTCGGCTACACGCTGGTCTACGCGATCGACTCTCCCGCGGGACCCGTGCTGGTGGACGCGGGCTGGAACCACCACGACGCCTGGCAGGCGCTGCACACGGGGCTGGCGGCCGTGAGCGTCGACGTGCGGAACGTGCGCGGCGTGGTCGTCACCCACTTCCACCCCGACCACGCGGGACTCGCCGGACGGGTGCGCGAGGAGTCGGGTGCGTGGATCGCCATGCACGAGGCGGACGCGCAGCTGGTCAAGCTCATCCGGGGGCTCGGCGAGAGCGAGCACCGCGACTTCCAGTCGGAGATGATGCGGCGGGCGGGCGCGGGAGCACACGAGATGCCCTCGGTCGCGGACGTACGGCCGGAGGCTCCCGCCCAGCCCGACCTGGAGTTGCGCGACGGCGACCTGATCGACGTGCCGGGCCGGGTCCTGCGCGCCGTCCACACCCCTGGCCACACGCCAGGCCACCTGTGCCTCCACCTGGAGGACGCTGCCCGCCTGTTCACCGGCGACCACATCCTGCCCGACATAACTCCTCATATCGGGATTTATCCGTATGACCGGGATGATGTCGATCCATTGGCGGATTTCCTGTCCTCGCTGGACCGGGTCGCCGGGCTGGGCCCCGCCGAGGCGCTTCCCGCCCACGAGTGGACCTTCCCCGACGCGGCCGCCCGCGCCGCCGAGATCCGCTCCCACCACGAGGACAAGCTCGAACGGCTGGCCGCACTGGTCACCGAGCCCCTCACCATCTGGGAGATCGCCGCCCGCATGACGTGGAACCGCTCGTGGGACGATCTCTCCCCCGTGCTCCGCGGCATGGCGGCGGGCGAAGCCGCCGCCCACCTGCGCGCCCTGGAGGCCCGCGGCCTGATCCGGCGGCTCCCAGAGGTCGATCCTGTCCGCTTCGTGGCCGTACACTCCTAGACATCCGATGTCTAGGGGGGAACACGTGGCGGTCACCGACGCGGCGATCGACAAGATCAAGCAGATGATCCTCTCGGGCGAGCTCTCCCCGGGCGACAGGCTGCCCAAGGAGGCCGACCTGGCCGAACGCCTCGGCCTGTCCCGCAACTCCCTGCGCGAAGCCGTACGGGCTCTGGCGCTCATCAACGTCCTCGATGTACGGCAGGGCGACGGGACCTACGTCACCAGCCTCGAACCACGGCTCCTGCTCGACACGATGTCGTTCGTCCTGGACCTGCACCGCGACGACACCGTGATCCAGTTCTTCGAGGTGCGCCGCATCCTCGAACCCGCCGCCACCGCGATGGCCGCGCTCACGATGAGCGACGACGACATCGCCGAACTGAAGGCGGTGCTCGACTCGCTGCCCGCGGAGCCGACGATCGAGGAACTGGTGGCCAACGACCTCACCTTCCACCAGCGGATCGCCCAGGGGTCGGGCAACGCGGTCCTGTGCTCGTTCATCGAGAGCCTTTCGGGGCCGACGACGAGGGCGCGAATCTGGCGCGGACTGACGCAGGAGGGCGCGCTGGAGAAGACGCAGGAACAGCACATCGCGATCTACGAGGCGATCGCTTCACGACAGGCCGAGGTGGCACGGTCGTGGGCGATCGTGCACGTGGCGGGCGTGGAGTCCTGGCTCAAGAAGGCCCTCTGACGTCCACGCGCCTGACGTGGGCCGGGAGACCGCGGTGACGATGGTTCCGGTACGGGACCTGACCGCCTGGTGACCTCGTGGGCGGGCGCCGACCCGGCCCGATTGTCAGTGGCGGCAGGCAGGTTGCCGTTGATCACCTCAAGAGCGGGGATGGGGACCATGGCCACCTTCGTGTTGATCCACGGCGCAGCGGACGTCGGCTGGTACTGGCACCTGGTGGAGGCCGAGCTGCGTTCGCGCGGGCACGACGTGGTCGCTCCCGACCTGCCCTGCGACGACGACTCCGCGGGATTGCTCGAATACGCGGACACCGTGGTCGAGCCCGCGGTCGACAGCCGATGGACACGCAGGTCGGTCGCCGTCCTCGGCTGCCCGCACCGGCCGCTGGATCTTGGAGGACACCCCTGTCAACGCTTCGCCGTGCTAGCGGGGCTGGCCGACTTCAGGCAATTCGGCGGGGATGGGCTCGGTGGCCTCGAGGAAGACCCACCGCTTGTACGACCAGAACCTAAACAGCGTGCCCAGGCCGATGCCGATGATGTTGGCGATGTTCGTGCTGAGCGGGTCGGTCAGCTTGAGTGTGTAGCTGGTGAAGCCGATCACCAGCAGCCCGAACAGCAGCGCGATGCCGTTGAGCAGGAAGAACAGGAAATACTCCCGGCCGAGCCCGCTCTGCTCGCGGTCGCGGAAGGTCCAGAAGCGGTTGCCGGCGTAGGCGAAGGAGATCGAGATCGCCGCCGTCAGCACCTTGGACGTCAGCGGTCCCATACCGACGACCAGGTTGAGCAGGTTGAACATGCCCGTGTCGAGCACGAAGGCGAGGGCGCCGACGATGCCGAACTTTGTCAGCTCATGGACCATGGTGGCGAACCACCGGTAGAGGCGTTTCACGAACGTCACGTCTCGCCCTCAGTTCCTTTCGACCTTGGCTCACATCAGGCACGACCTCGAATGGCTGCCCCGAGCCTCACCCATCACACCATCCGCGCGACAGTTCCCGAGCCGGTTTCCGCCGATCTCGATCTCGATCTCGATCTCGATCTCGATCTCGATCTCGATGGCGCGTTGTCGTCGTGAGCTGACCGGTGGGGCGTGAGTCCCGACGGAGCAGTCACCGCCAGAGGTTCCGGCCGGGATGGCGGGCGCTGGGAGCACCGGCCGATGGTCCACGGGAGCCGCTCGACGGATCCGTCGCACGGGCTGAACGGGCGGCATGTCCTGGAGCGGCGCAAGGCGGCCTTTGCATGTCCTGAAGCGGCACGAGGCGGCTTTGGAGGAGACGGACACCACGGTGCGATACGTGACCGGGCGGCACGGGGCGGATTAGGAGGAGACGGCCACCGCGGTGCGGTAGGTGACCGGGTCGTCGAGGCGACTGAGGATGTAGGCGGCCAGGTCCTCGCGGGAGGTGCGGGTTCCGACGGCGTGCGTGCCGCCGATGCGGGCGCGTGGGCCGCCGGTTGACGGCCGGTCGGTGAGGCCGGTCGGGCGGACCGAGGTCCATTCCAGATCGGTGGCGGCCAGCAGCCGCTCCATCCTGAGCATGTCGGCGTAGGGATGGCGCATGACGCGGCGCAGCACGGCCGCGAACAGTCTCGTCCCGGGTCCCGCGTCGGTGGGCACCGCGACGCCGGCCGAGGACAGCACGATCAGCCTGCGGGTGTCCTCCATGGCCGCGACGATGGCGGCGGTGCCGTCCGAGTAGACGGTGGTGGGCCCGCGCCCGGTCGAGCCGAGGGCGGAGACGACCGCGTCGTGCCCTGCCAGCGCGCCTTTGAGGGAGCCGGGACTTAAGACGTCGCCGGCTCGGACGGTGAGGCGGTCGTGCCGTACGCCCAGGAGGTCGGGACGGCGGGCGATCGCGGTGACGTGGTGTCCGGCGGCGAGCGCCTGCTCCACGATGATCCGGCCGGTCCTGCCGGTCGCGGCCACGACGGCGATGGATGACATGACGGGGTTCTCCTCGATGTTCTCTCGCGGCTCAGCGGGTGGCGCGCGGCTTGGTGGCGGGCTGGAACCTGAAGGAGATGGCCTCCATGAGGTTCTGCCGCTTGGTCTTCTGGATGGCGGCGATGCGCCACTGGCCGTCGGGCTGGCGGACGACGGTGTAGGTCTGCACCTTGCCGAGCTTCTTGGGCTTGCTCTTGTAGACGTCGCCGTGGCTGACGACGACGGCGGTGTCGGGGCCGTAGAAGCGGATGTCGACGATCTTCATGGCCAGACGGGTGCCCTTGAGGAAGCTGTCGAACAGGGCCTGGTGGGCCCGGCCGATCTCCTCGCCGCCGCGGTAGACGGTGCCGACGAAGGTGACGTCGGTGGCGTCGGCGGTGAACAGCTCGCCGTAGGCGACGCCGTCGCCGCGGCCCCAGGCGTCACACGTCCGCTCCAGCAGAGCGCGAACGGCGGCGGTGTCGGTCTCGATGGCGTTGTTGTGGTTCATGTCACTACCCTTTCGCTCATTAGCTTCCTACGAGAAGATTCTGCTCAGAAGATTTATCTTCTCCGAGGAAGAGATTAGCGCAGAGCAGCGAGGTGTCAAGCCCGCACGGACCGGAACCGCCGACGCGCGATGGACGGCCGGAAACCCCGACCCGCTGGGAGGCACGTGGTGTGGATGGCGTCGCGGACGCTCCTGTGGCACCCCGGGACCGTGATGGGCGCGCCCGCCCACCGACGCACGCGGGGCTGAGACGGCCGGGGCCGCGACACCGGAAGGTTGGTCCGGCTCGAGGTGGTACGGCCGGCCCGCAGCCGCCGGCCTCCGTGGGCCTAGGGAGTTTCGAGCAACGATCACGGCCGGCGCGGTCCGTGCCCGCCTGCCGGAAGCCATGGCCGACCCGGAGCTCACACATCCGCGCAGAAAAGAAAGCGCCGCAATCCCTAGGACAAAAAGCATAGAAGCTTATAACGTTACATGCGATCGAAAGGAGATGATCACATGAGACGCGTACTGCTCGCTCTCAGCCTCATGGCCGCCACACTGGGCTCGGCCGTGCCGGCGCACGCGGCCGCCGGCACCGTGACCATGAAGTTCTACGACACGGCAGGAACCGGCACGGAGTTAAGCCAGTCCCAGGTCAAGGCCGTCATGCACGGCGACAAGGGATCCGACGGTGACGCCCTCGTCAACCCGACGACGCTGCAGGTCGTCAAGGAATGGCCGCTTCACACGGGCGGCACGCCGGCGCGGTGGCAGTTCGACATCCCCAGCCAGGCGGTGGGGCTGGCGGTCAACTGGCCCACCGCGCGCGGGTTCTCCACCGTCGTCATCGACAACGGCGGGGGTGGCTTCACCTCGGGAAAGACCGTCGTCTTCAACTACGAGGCCGCCAAGGACTCCAAGCGCAGGCTCGACGCGGCGCTCGCGGCGCGACCCGACTACACGCGTTCCACCGCCTTCGACACCGCCTACGCGAGGGCGGCGAGCAACCTCGGGTCCGCGGCCGCGGCGACGACGGACGCCGATCGCGGCAAGTACGGCCAACGGGCTCTCGACGCCGTGAACACCGCCAACGACCTGCTGCTCAGCGAGTACGGCCCGCGCTACGCCAAGCTCCACGGCACCGACCCGTGGATGGGCGTGACCGTGGACGACACGAAGAGCTACCCGAACTGGGCCAACCTGGCCGCCCAGCTCACCGAGCCGTTCGGATGGGTGCGGATCGTCTTCGACCCCGAGGTGGACAAGGGCAACATGTCGCACTACCGCTCGGCCGTCACCGCCGCCCACGAGGCCGGGTTGCGCGTCATCGGCCAGCCGCTGGACTCGGCGATCGCCAACAAATACTCGCGGGCCCGTTACCTCGACCGGATCAAGCTATATGTCGACGCCTACCCGGACGTCGAGGCGTGGGAGGTGGCCAACGAGATCAACGGTTGCTGGGTGGACGGTTACACCGATGCCGACGGCACCTGCGACGGCAGGCTCGTCTCCCCGGACGACAGGATCAAGAACAAGATCGCCGACGCGGCCGCCTATGTGCGGGCGACCCGGCCCGCCGCCAAGGTGATCGTCACCCTGTACTGGCAGCTGGGCACCGACAAGGCGCAGTGGTCGACGTTCAACTGGGCGCGCGCCAACCTGTCCGCCGCCGTCCGCCGGAACATCGACATCGTCACGCTCTCCTCGTACGTCGAGGACGCCCCGTTGGGACTCGCCTTCGACCAGGTGATGAACACGCTGCGGGCCGAGTTCCCCAGCCAGCGGATCGCGGTCGGCGAACTGGACTACTGGAGCGAGGACACCACCAAGGCGTACTGGGCGTTCGACAAGGCGGACACATCGGCCGCCCGCCGAATGGTGGCGTCGCACTATTACGCGGCCTCGCTCGGATACCCGCAGAGCCTCGGCGGGTGCTTCTGGTGGTACTTCATCCAGGAGGTACCCGACGATCCCGCCCTGCAGTCGGCCATCCGATCGGTGACCGACAAGCTGCGCTAGCCGGCTAGCGGTGGCGGCGCCCGCGCCGCGATCCAGCGCGGGCGCCGCTTCAGCGCAGGTGCAGCTCGGCGCGGGAGCCGTGAGCGGCGACCCGGTAGCGAGCCTTGTCTCCTCGCACCACGCTCCTGCAGTGTTCCACCGGCCTGCCGAACTGGTCGAACGCCACGAGTTCGATCAGCAGCGCCGGCTTGCCGCGTTTCTGGTCCAGCAGCTCCGCCTCGCGCACACCCAGGCCGACGGGCTCGATGGTCTCCTCCGCGTAGTCGAGCCGGGTGTCGTACCGTTCCGCGAGGAGCGTGTACAGCGACTCGTGGGCCAGGTCGGCATCGAGCAGCCCTGGGAACCTGGCGGCGGGCAGGTGCACCTGCTCCAGGACCAGCGGTTCGCCGTCGACGAGCCGCAGCCGCTCCACGTAGATGGTCTGCGTTCCGGCTTCGACACGCAGCGCCTCGGCGACGGCTCTCGGCGCGGCGTCGATGCTCGTGCTCAGCAGCCGGCTCGACGGGGTGAGCCCCGCGGCGTGCATCTCGGCGGTGAACGAGCCGAGCAACTGCAGGTTGCGCTCAACGGGCGACTCGGTGACGAACGTTCCCCGCCCGCGCATGCGCACCAGTCGCCGCTCGCGGGTGAGCTCGTCGAGGGCCCGCCGTACGGTGATCAGGCTGCAGTTGTAGAACTCGCACAGCTCGCGCTCGCCGGGCAGCCGATCACCCGGGCGGAGCGCACCTCGATCCATGGCGTCGCGCAGGTGCTGGTACACCTGGTAATGCAGGGGGATCGGCCCCTGTTGCAGCTCGACTCGCCGTGCGGTGAAGACGCTCACGAGTCCCACACAATCAGAGCCGCGCCGTGGCCCGCTACTCGCACGGCGTCGCCCGTCAGCGGAGTGGGCCCGTCCGGGCTGAGAACCTGCCTGGCTCCGGCTTTCTCAGGCAGGTGGAGCACGGCGTCCACCGGCTCGGGGCGGTGGTTCGTCAGGACCAGCATGCCGCCTGCTTCGCCGAAGAGCGCCCCGCTCGTGACGTTCGTGGCCCACGCTTCGTCGCGCGCGTCCGCCAGGTCCGCCAGTCCCTGGTAGAGCGCGGACCACCGGGGGAAGCGCCGGTGGCCGTCCGGGATCCTGGCGAGGAGCAACTCGACGGGATACGCGCATGTCACGGTCTGGCGATGGACGATGAGCGCGGGCGAGCCGCCGGCGTCCACCGCGATCACCCTGGCGTCGGGATCGGCGAGCGCCAGCCGTACACCTCTGGTGGTGAGATCGCCGTCGGCGGCGGGCAGGGTCAGCGCGTCGCCGGGCCGCAATGGACCCCACGGTTCCACGAAACGCAGCTCGACGGTGTCGCCGGCGGGCGCCCGGTCCACGATCGAGCAGCCCGAGAGCTCCGCCATCTCCGGTATCGCCACGTCGGCGGAGAGCGAGAGGTAGATCGTGCCAGTATGGTCGCGCGCGCCCTCCCAGTACGGCGTCCGCACGTGCCAAAGCGAGTTCGTCGTGGAGGCGAGCGGAGCCGGCAGCATCACCAGCCGCGCGTCCGGCCAGGCGTTGTCGAGCCGTTCCCGTGGGAACGCCACGGACATGCCCGCGCCCGCCGCCAGCACGAACGCGTTCAGCCACGACCGGACGAGCGGCTTGACGTCCCGTTCCGGCCGCCACGTCCGTTCGGCGGGCACGTACGGCCCGTGCGGCTCGTCCAGTCCGTAGGATGCGGGGTCGTACGGCGCCGCGTACTCGTGGGGCACCACGATCGCCGCCCGCGGCGCCGGCCCGCGAGCCGCGTACCGCGAGAGGTCCAGCTGTTCGAGCGTCGCCGCGAGCTCGGCGAGCACCCGGCCACGCGGCCGCACCTCGCCGGTCGCCTTCACCAGGCCGAACTGGGTCTCGTGCGGCATCCGCGAGTACGGCACGCGTCGGTACGCCGCGCCGGCGGCGTCCGTCCAGCACCACGACACGAACCCGATCGACCCGCGACCGAGCGCCGACCAGCAGAGCAGCCGGTCGTAGTCGCCGATGAGCGAGGGTGCGAACTGGGCCGAGGACGCGCCGAACTCGTGCAGCATCACCGGTTTGCCCGCCCCCGCCGCCAGGGCGGTCTCGAACGCGGCCGCGTGCGTCATCCGCGGATCGAGCAGTCCGTCGGGATACAGCTCGGGCGAGTAGATGGGATAGGGGTGAACGCAGGTGAAGTCCAGGTCGGCCGCCACCACGTCCGCGCGGAAGGGTCCGTGGTCCACGTCCTGGGAGGCGGTGCCAACGGTGATCAGATGGTCCGGATCCGCCGCCCGGAGCGCGCTCACCAGGTCACCGGTCCATGCCCGAGCGTCGTCGTCGGTCGTCCCGCTCACGGCCCAGAACGGCGGCTCGTCCGTCAGGTCCCAGGCGATGATCGCGGGGTCGGCCGCCCAACGCTCGGCGAACAGCCGCGCGTGCGCGGCCTGCAGCTCGCGCAGGGCGGGGTCGGCATGCGGGTTGCGCCCGTCGCGCCACGGCACGTCCCAGAAGGCGTCGCCGACCTCGCCACCGACGAAGAAGGTGGGGTGCAGCCAGAGGCCGTGGCGCCGCGCCGATTCGAGCACCTCGTCCAGGACCCGCAGGTGGGCGGTGTCCACGATCCCCGGTGAGGGTTCGATGGCAGCCCACAACAGGTCGATCCTGGCGATGTTCAGCCCGAGAGCGGCCATGCGCTCGAAGGCCGCGTCGAACGCCTTCGCGCCGACCCGCCAGGGCCAGTCCGGGCCTTCCGCGGGGACCACGTGGGCGCCGACCGGGATGACGGGGCGCCCGTCCGCGAGCAAATAGTGCGATCCGCGAGAAACAACCATGTCTACTCCCTCGTCGTTACCTTGGTTCCGACCGTGAAGCGGCCGGGATCACGCCCCTTGGCCACGGCGAGCCGCCAGGCGAGCAGGTGGAACGGAATGGCCGCGACCGCCGGCATCAGCAGCCGGGCGATCGGCTCGACCGGGATCACGGTCAGGCCCGCCGCGGACACGGGCGCGGACGCCAGCAGCGCGACGGGCGAGCCGTGGGCGGCGACCTCCATGGCCAGCGCCACGTCCAGGTCGAACGTGGCGGGCTCGGTCGCCACGACCGCGACCGCGAGATCGGGTCCTGCCAGCTCCAGCGGGCCGTGTCGGAACTCGGCCGCGTCCAGGCACTCGGCGGCGAACCCAGCCGCCTCCTTGAGTACCAGCGCGCCCAGGTCGGCCGCCGCCCTGGCTGTTCCGCGACCCACGAGAACCGCGCCTGACCGGTCTCCCGCCCAGCCGAGCATCTCGTCGGCCAGGTCGAGAGGCGACCGAAGCAGCCGTAGAGCGGCGGCGGCCGCCGTGGCGGCGTCGCCGCGCGGCACCCCCGTGATCATCGAGACAACGGCGTCGAGCACCGGGAAGGTGCCCGCGAAGGTCATGGTGGAGGGGCCGAACTCGGGACCGACCGCGGTGTCCAGCGCCACGGAGGCGGCGGCGGCGAGCGGGTTGTCCAGCCCGTTGGTGATGGAGACCAGGGTGGCGGGGGCGGGCTGGAGGGCCAGCCGTACCAGCTCCGCGCTGCGCCCGGACTGGCTGATCGCGATAAGCAGGGTGTCCGCGCCGAGCGCGGGGAGCCTGAAGTGCACCAGCTCGGCGGTGTTGATCGCGGCGGCGAGCACGCCGTGCGAGCCGAGCACGCTGGCCGCCGCCAGGCAGGCGTCGTAGGAGGCGCCCATTCCGGTGAGCACGATCCTGGCCGTCGCCGGATCGCGGGCGGCGAGCCGTACCAGCTGGTCCCGCTGGTCTTCGAGCGCGCGGGCCGCGCGCTCGATCGCGGCCGGTTGAGCGAGAATCTCGGCCATGAAGAGGTCGTCCATCAGCTGTCCTTTACTGCGCCCGCGGTCAGGCCCTCGACGAAGCGGCGCTGAAGCACCGCGAAGAACGCGACCATCGGCAGGATGGTGATCACTGAGCCGGCCATCGTGTCCGCCCAGCTGACGTTGTTCTTGCGGGCCAGCAGCGCCAGGCCGACCGGCAGGGTTCGCATCTCCTCGGAGTTGGTGATGATCAGGGGCCAGAGGAAGTCGTTCCAGGCCCCGAGGAAGGTGAAGATCGCCAGTGCCGCCATCGCGGGCTTGGCGACGGGGAACACGATCTTCCACAGGATCTGCGGCTCGCGGGCGCCGTCCAGGCGGGCGGACTCCAGTACGGCATCGGGGATGGACTGGAGGTACTGCCGCATGAGGAAGATCCCGAACACCTGGACGGCGCTGGGCGCGATCAGGCCGGCGTAGCTGTCCGTCGCGTTCAGACCGACCATGATGCGGTAGAGCGGGATCATGTTGACCTGGAAGGGCACCATCAACGTGATGAGCAGGGCCCAGAAGAGCACGGTACGTCCGCGGAAGCGCAGCTTGGCGAAGGCGTAGGCCGCGGCCGTGTCGAAGACGACATTGAGCACCACCACCGACGCGGTGACCACCGAGCTGTTCAGCAGGTAGCGGCCGAACGGGAGCTGGGTGAAGACATGGCGGTAGGCGTCGAGCGTCTCGGGGAGCGCCGCCGGGTCCCAGACGTGCGCGGGCGTCTTCAGCGAGGTCGTCACCATCCAGAGGAACGGCCAGGCCATCGCCAGCGCGGTGATCGACAGGACGCCGTAGAGAGCGAGCCGCTTCACCGGCGCTCACCCCTGAGTTGCAGAAAGGAGAACACGGCAAGGATGAGGAACAGGACGTAGGCGACGGCGGAGGCCCTGCCCAGTTCCAGGTCCTTGAAGCGATCGACCAGGTAGTACACCAGAGTGGTGGTCGAGCCCGCCGGGCCGCCGTGGGTCATGACGAACATCTGGTCGTAGGACTGGAAGCTGCCGATGATCCCGATGACGTAGACGAACAGGAGCGTCGGCCGCAGTCCCGGCACAGTGACGTGCCAGAACCGCCGCGCGTGTCCTGCCCCGTCCACGGCGGCCGCGTCGTACAGCTCCTTGGGGATGGACTGGAGCGCGGCGAGGAACACCACGGTTTCGAAGCCGAGTCCCTGCCAGATGCTGGCGGCGGCCACGCCGAGCAGCGACGTGCCGGGATCGGCGAGCCAGGCGTGGCCGGGCAGCCCGAACGGGCGCAGACCGGCGTTGAGCATGCCGTCCTCGTTGAGCAGCATCTTCCAGACCGTGGCCGTGACCACCAGCGACGTGGTCACGGGTAGGAAGTACACGGTCCTGAAGAAGCCGATGCCCCTGATGCGGCGGTTGAGGAGCAGGGCAGCGGCGAGGCCGAGAGCAGGGCCCACACCCATCCCCACAACAGTGAAGATCGTGGTGTTGACGAGCGCCTGGCGGAACCTGCCCGACGCCAGCAGCCCCGCGTAGTTGTCGAGGCCGACGAAGCTCGGGCTGCCCAGCCCGGTGTAGTCGGTCAGGCTCCAGTACGCCGAGACGACCATGGGGAGGTAGAGGAAGGCGATGGCCGCCAGCAGCGCGGGCGTGACCAGGAGATAGGGCGTTACATTCCACTTCCTCGGTACGGCTCGGCGGCGCGTGGCGGCGTGCCGCTCAGTCAGCGAGTAGATCGTCGACCTCCTTGGCCGCGTCCGTCAGCGCCTGCTGCGGCGTCTTCCTGTCGCGAAGCGCGGTGGTCACGCCGTCCTGGATGGCCCTGTCGATCTCGCTCCATTGCTTGACATACGGGTAGTGGCGGGCCCCGGCCAGCGCCTGCTGGAAGATCGGGAAGGTGACCTGTCCGCCGAAGTAGGGGTCGGGCGCGGCGAGCGCCGGGTCCTTGAGCGCGGCCTCCGTGGCGGGCGCGGCGCCGGCGACCGTGAAGACCTTGACCTGCTGCTCCGGCCGGAGCAGGAACTCGATGAACGTCCAGGCGGCCTCCTGGTGGCGAGAGGTCACCGGAATGGACAGGCCCGTGCCGCCGAGATAGCTGCCCGGCCGGGCGTCGATGGGCGCGGGGGCGACGGCCCACTTGCCCTTCTGCTCGGGAGCGCCCTCCTTGAGCACGCCCATCATGTACGGGCCGTTGAGGAACATCGCGATCCTGCCGTCCTTGATGCCGGCGATTCCGCTGGGGTCTCCCTGGTCCTCGCCCCAGTACACGCCGCCCTTTTTCAGCAGGGAGCGCAGGGCGGTGAGAGCCTTGACACCCTGGGGTCCGTGAAAGGCCGCCTTACCGTCGGCGAGGATGTCGCCGCCCGCCTGGAACAGGAACTGCGCGAAGTGAAAGGTGTCTGGCAGCACCTGGACTTTCCCCTTTTTGAGGGATTTGGCGGCTATTTCCAGCTCTGACCAGGTCTTCGGGGGTATCTTGATCAGGTCCTTGCGGTAGTAGAGGGCGTAGGCGTCGAAGTCATAGAGCGCGGTGACGTACCTGTCGCCGAACCTCATGGCGTCCCTGGCTCCTTCGCCGAAGCCCGTACCCGCGCCGTCGGGTAAATCGGCCAGCATCTTCTTCGCCGCGTACGCCGGGATCCACGTCATGTCCAGCGTCACGACGTCCGGCGCGGTGCCGCCGCCGACAGCCGTGGCGAACTTCTGCTGCAACGTGTCGTAGTCGTAGGCCTGGTAGTCCACCTTGATGTCCGGACGCACCTTGGCGAAGGCCGCGAGGACCGGTTTGATCGGGGTCGAGCTTCCGTAGTAGTCCCACACGGTGATGGTTCCGCCGGACTCCGGCCGGCCGGTCGACCCACAGGCCACCAAGCCGATCACCAGCGGTCCCGCGATCAGGAGCTTCCGGAGCATCTTTCCTCCGCGCGTGTATTGATTAGAAGCTTATGAGCTTCATAGCATTGGGCGCTGTGCTCATATCCGTCAAGCCCCTCACCCTGCCCGCCCCCTCTCTCGCCCCCGCCACCTGGTTGCTGGCGCTCGACATCGGGGGGACCCAGATCCGTTCCGCGCTGGTCAGCGGGGCCGGTGTCGTACAGAACCGGGTCTGCGCGCCCACCCCGGCTACCGACCTGCTGCCTGAGGTGATCCGGTGCGCCCGGGCCTCGCTGGCCGCACCGGTGGTGGCCGTGGCGGTGTCGGCGCCCGGCCCCCTCGACCGGCAGCGGGGTGTCGTCGCGACCTCGGCGAACCTGCCGGACCTCGCGCTGGCGGCACCGCTCACGACCGAGTTCGGGCTGCCCGTGGTGGTCGAACGGGACACGATCGTGGCAGCGCTCGCGGAAGGAACCTTCGGTACGGCCAGCGGCGTGCCCGATTTCGCCTATGTCACCGTATCGACGGGCATCGGATCGGCGATCGTGGCGGAGGGCCGCGTGCTGACCGGAGTCAGCGGGAACCTCGGAGAGATCGGGCACTTCCCTGTCGACCCGGCCGGGCCCCTCTGCGGCTGCGGGAACCGCGGCTGCCTGGAGGCTCTCGCCTCCGGCTCGGGAATCGCCGCGGCCGCCGGGACTCCCGGGTCCGCTCGCGAGATCGCCTTGCGCGCGCTGCGAGGGGATCCGTCCGCGGAGGCGGTCATGTCACGGGCCCGCGCCGCGTTCGCCCAGGGCATGGTCGGTCTGGTCAACGCCTACGACCCAGGCCTCGTCGTGGTCGGCGGCAGCGTGGCGCGCGGTCAGGGCGACCTGTACCTGGAGCCCGCTCGCGCGGCCGTCGCCCGCCACGCGTATGGACCGGCCGCGCGCGAGACCCGCATCCTCCCGTCCTGCCTGGGAGACGACGTCGGCCTGCTCGGCGCCGTCCCCCTCATCGCGCTGGCCGGCCCAGACCCCGCCTGAAGATCTGACCCCCGAAAAGGCCCTGGTAGTGCTTCGATAGGTTGATTTGATCTTGGTTCTGCGATGCCGCCCATCGTGCGGCGGCCCCCGTCGTCCCGAATGGGTAGGGTCTACTCAATTCCGGCTGGGTTCTGGTCGAGTTGGTCGTCGGGGCCGAGCCGTTCATTCACCCTTCTGGCCGTCGAGCAGTTCCCTGACCACGTCGAGTTGGCCGACGTGCCGCGCGTACTCCTGGAGCAGGTGGAAGAGGATGCGGCCGAGCGTCGGCGCCTGCTCGGGCGTCGGGAAGCGGCCGCCGACGCGGGCCCGGTCGTCCAGCGCGGCTTCGGCGATCAGGGCGCGCGACCGGCTCACCTCATCGTGGTAGGCGGCCAGGATCTCGCCGGCCGGTTGCCCGTTCGGCACGCCCCATTCGGCCTCGTCACCTCCGGGCGGGTAGGCCACGACGTTCTCGGCGGCGAAGCCCCAGCGGATCCACCGCCGCTCGACCCACCCGAGATGCTTGACCAGGCCCAGCGGCGACCACCCGAGCGGCTCGACCGGGGCGCGCAGCCGCTCGTCCGGCAACCCGGAGATCTTCCGCATCAGGGCATCGCGGTACCAGTCCAGGTAGCCGAGCAGCAGCTCGCGCGGATCGCTGACCTGGACCCCAGGGCCATCGAGAACCGCGGGCACTCTCTCGGGCGGCATCGTCATCTCTCGACCGTAACGCGCACCGGCCGACGCGGCCCGCGAGGTCGAGGTGGGGTGCCGGCCGGTCGCGGTACCGACCGGTCGCGATACCGGCCGGTCGAGGTGCCCGCCGGTCGAGGTGCCCGCCGGTCGAGGTGCCCGCCGGCGGGTGGGTCCGAGGCGACATCACCACGCTGTGCTCCAGGAGCAGCGGGATGAGTAGGGGCGTACTCAGGCGCGGTCCCCGGTCGTCGCGGACACTCCCCCTAGACGACATCTCAAGGAGATGGTGGAAGATGGACATCCATCTGGCGCGTGCCGACGCGCGGCGGGCAAAGGCGCTGGCGAACACCGAGTCGCCGTACACGATCGAGGTCCGCTTCCTCGGCGGGCTCAGCGAGACGCAGAAGGCGGCGTTCGCCGCGGCGGCCGATCGGTGGGCGCGGGTCATCGTGGGCGACCTCCCCGACGTTCAGATCCCGGCCCTGGAGGGCCTGCCGGACGGCATCGTGGCGGGCGAGCGGATCGACGACCTGGTGATCCTCGCGGAGGGCGCGAAGATCGACGGACCGGGGAACGAGCAGGGCAACATCCTCGGGCAGGCGGGGCCGCTGCTGATCAGGAACGGCAGCTCGCTGCCGGCGGTCGGCGTGATGCGGTTCGACACCTTCGACCTGGACCGGATGGAGGAGACGGGCCTGCTGCACGACGTGATCGTGCACGAGATGGGTCACGCGCTGGGGTTCGGCACGGTCTGGGGGCCGCTGGGGCTGGTGACGGGTCTCGACGGGCCCGACCCGATCTTCGTGGGGCCGGCGGCGAGCAGGGAGTTCGGGGTCCTGCTGGGGGCGGCGGGGCCGCATCCCGTGCCGGTGGAGAACGTCGGCGGGCCCGGCAGTGTGGGCGGGCACTGGAGGGAATCGGTGTTCGGGGTCGAGCTGATGACCAGCAGGGTGTCGCACCTCGGCAACCCGATCAGCAGGACCTCGGTCGCGGCGCTGGAGGACATGGGCTACCAGGTGGACATGGCGGCGGCGGAACCGTACGTGCTGCCGACCCAGCTGTTCATGGCCGAGGTCAGGGCGATGCGGGCGGAGGATGCTCCGACGTGCACGGTCGCGCACCCGGAGCCGATCGCCTCCATCTGAGCGGCAGGCCGGGGAGCCGCGCGACTCCGATGGCCGTGAGTCCTCACGCGTCCAGGGGACGTGGCGGGCTGGGATACTCACCGCATGCGGATGGATGATCTCGAGCCCGACAAAACCCTTCTGGACCTGCAGCACGCCGCCTACGCCGTGGAAGCGGCGCTCATCGGTGACGACCGCATCCCGCCCCTGCGCGAGTCGCTCGATGAGCTCCTCGCCGCTCCGCTGGCGTGGCGGGGCGCGTTCGACGACGACGGCACGCTGGTGGGCGCGGTGGCGTGGACGGAGACCGAGGATCTGCTCGACATCGACCGCCTCGTCGTCGATCCGCGAGCGCACCGGCGGGGCATCGGGCGGGCGCTGGTCGGCGAACTGCTCGACAGGGCGGGCGCGAGGACGACCGTCGTCTCCACCGGTCGCGACAACGTTCCGGCGCGGACGCTCTACGAGCGGCTCGGCTTCACCAGGGTCGAGGATCTCGAGGTGATTCCCGGCCTGTGGATCACCAGGTACGAACGTAACGGGTAATACCACCTCGTGGCCGACAAGCTGGAGCGGTATCGCGGCAAGAGAGACCCGTCGAAGACGCCTGAGCCGGTGCCCGACGAGGCGCCCGAGCCGAGGGGCGACGACACGTTCGTCATCCAGGAGCATCACGCCCGGGCGCTGCACTGGGACCTGCGGCTGGAGCGCGACGGCGTGCTGGCCTCGTGGGCGATACCGAAGGGCCTGCCGGAGGACCCGGCGACCAACCATCTGGCGGTGCGGACCGAGGACCATCCGATGGAGTACTCGGCGTTCGAGGGCGAGATCCCGCGCGGCGAGTACGGCGGCGGCACGATGACGATCTGGGACCGCGGCACCTATGAAACGGAGAAGTGGTCCGACCGCGAGGTCAAGGTGGTGCTGCACGGCGAGCGGGCGCAGGGCAGGTTCGTGCTGTTCCGGACGCGTGGCAAGAACTGGATGATCCACCGTATGGATCCGCGGCTGCGGGATCCGCTGCCCGAACTCGCCCCGATGCTCCCGGTGCGCCGCGCGAAGGTGCCGAAGAACGCCGAGGAGTACGCGTTCGAGTTCGCGTGGGGCGGGCGCAGGACGCTGGCGCCGATCGAGGGCGGGCGCACGAGCGTGCCGCTGCTCAGGCCGCTGGCCGAGCGGTTCGGCAGCCGTACGGCGGTGCTCGACGGCGAGATCGTCGCCCTGCAGGGCGATGAGGTGTTCATCGCCTACGACCTGCTCTACGACGACGGCCGTTCGCTGGTCGCCGAGCCGTACAGGAAGCGGAGAGCGGCGCTGGAGGCACTGGAGATCGCCGGCGCCCGGTGGCAGACCGCGCCCGCGTGGCCCGGCCGGCCCGCCGCGGTACGGCAGGCCGCCCGCGACCAGGGCCTGCCAGGGATGGTGGCCAAACGTCTCGACTCGCCCTACGAGGAGGGCGAGTCGAAGGCCTGGATCTTCGTGCCCGCCGGCGCGTGACGGCCGCCGCAAGACTTGAGGGCGTCGTCGCGGCCGCAGACGAACCGGATGTGGTCGTCGGCGGCGAGGGCGGCCAGCCCGCCCCCTCCCACCGGCACCAGCAACGTGGCCACCCGGTCGGCCTGGGCGAGGATCTCCGCGGCGACGGTGCCGCCCCCGCGAGTGCGCGCTCGATCTCCCCGGTGAAGTCGGATGAGGTGACGGGGGCGTCGCCGTCGGAGGCGTACTGGCCGGCTGTGAATGCCGTTGCCCCGCCTGGTTTGGTGAGGCCACCACCGAGAACTCTTGCTGGTCTGTGTTCGTCTGAGTCGGTTACGTCAGGGAGATGGCCAGTACTCCGATGAGTGAGGTGGCGATTCCTGCCTGCTGGGCTCGTTTGAGCTGCTCGTTGAGGAGGATTCGTGCCAGGGCGATGGTGATGATGGTGTGCAGCGAGCCGAGCACGGCGACGATGCCGACGAGGCCGAGGGTCGAGGCGGCGGCGTACAGGAAATCGCCCGTGATGATGAGGACTCCGATCCCGGCGATCACGGGTAGATCGGTCATCGGCACAGTCGGGCGATGGCGTTTGAGGATGACGACGGTCGCGATGGCGGCCACCGCGGCGAGGCGGGCCGTCAGCAGCGCCCAGCCGACGTCGCCCTCGCTGGCGCTGTCCATGGCGAAGAAGAAGGTCCCGAAGCCGAACGCCGCCAGCAGGCCGTACAGCATGCTCGGCAGCGACAGGGAGCTCGAGGCCTGGTCACCGCCCGGCCGCCCCGAGGTGATGATCAGCCCAATGAGGGCCAGCGCGAGCCCAGCCCACTGGATCGGGCCCGGAATCTCACCGGTCGCCAGCCCCGCGACCAGCGGGACCATCGGCGCGGTCGCCGCGACAGGAGCGACGATGCTCATCTTGCCGACGGCCAGGCCGCGGTACAGGGCCGCGACACCGACCACCTCGCCCAGTCCGGCGGCAGCGGCGCAGCCGAGGGAGGCCGCGTCCGGCGGGCTCGCGCCTCGCACCACCACGATGACCGTGAGCAAGGCCAGGGCGGTGACCTGTGAGGTGAGCAGCACCGATAACAGGGGGGTCTTTCGACTCTTCAGCCCCCCGAGGAAGTCCGAGGTCCCCCAGGCGAGGCTCGCACCGAGGGCTAGTGCGATGGCGAGCATCAGCGGGCTTTGGTGTGATCGAGGATGGCGGGGACGACGGTGTCCCACTGGGCGCGGGGGAAGACCTCGTGGCCGGTCTGCTCCATCGCCACGAAGCTTGCGCCGGGGATCTCCTTGGCCAGGGCGCGGCCGTGCTCGATGGGGAACAGCGGGTCTTCGGTGCCGTGCAGCACCAACGTCGGCGCGGTGATCTGCCCGAGCCGGCCTCGCCACGGCTCCCCGGCGTCGATCATGTACGGGTTGGTCAGCTGGGCGGCGATGTTCGCTGTGCGGTCGACCACACGGGTGGCCACGGCCCGCATGCCCGCCTCGTCGAACGGCCTGGAGGCGGCGGCGAACGGGCGCTCGGCCTCCACCAGGTACTCGATGACGCCGGTCCGGTCGGCCCAGTCGGGCCCGGCGGCCTCCTCGGCGAACAGGGCCTGGAGCTCCGCCGACGTTTGCGGCAAGTCCGGGTGCTCGTGCCCGGGTCCGCCGGGCGTGGAGGAGGCGAGGGTGAGCGAGGCGACCCGGCCGGGGTGATCGAGCGCCAGAAGCTGACCGATCGCCGCGCCCTGCGACATGCCGACGACGTGGGCGCCGATCAGGCCGAGGGCATCGATCAGGCCAGCGGCATCGGCGACCAGGTCGCGCAGCCCATACGACGGCGCTCCCGCCGGGTAACTCGTCGACAGACCGGCGTCCCGGCTGTCATAGCGGATGACGTATCGGCCCCCGGCCACCAGTCGCTGGACGAAGTCCTCTTCCCAGGCCAGCAGTGAGTGACCTGCGCCATGGACCAGCAGGATCGCCGGATCTACAGGTCGCCCGAAGGACTCCGTGCTCAGCTCGACTCCGTTGGACTTGATCACGTGCTGCTCTATCGGCATCACGGACACCCTTCACTATATTCGTTACGTGTAACGGAGATGGTAGAGGCAAGACTCGTTACATGTCACGAGAATTCTTTACACTGATTCACATGACGAGACCGCGACAGCAAGACGAGACCGCGCTCCAGGCCTGGGCGGCCTACCGCAGGCTGCACCTGCTCGTGGACGCGGAGATCGCGCGTGACCTGGAGCGGGACGCAAACCTGTCGATGGCCGACTACGACGTGCTGGACGCCGTGGCGGCGATGTCCGACGGGGAGCACTGCATTCGGGTGAACGGTCTCACCGCCCGGATGAACTGGGCCCACAGCCGGCTGTCCCGCCAGCTCGGCCGGATGGAACGGCGAGGGCTGATCGCCCGCCAAGCCTGCGAGCTCGACGGCCGCGGCGACGACATCGTGCTCACCGAGTCCGGCTGGCAGGTCTACGCAGAGGCCGCCCCGGCCAATCTCGCCTCGATCCACCGCCACTTCACCGAGTCGCTGTCCGCACAGCAACTCGAAGCCCTGATCGGCATCGAGCAGACCATCGCCCGACGCCGGAGCGGCAACCGGCGCTCCAGCGAAACGACGCCATCACCGGCAGAACCGCCCCCACCAGCACGCCGAAGCTCCGGACCCCGATAACAAGCGTCTGTCGACACCCGTGCTCGACGGCACGCTGGCGGCCGGAGCCACCCGGCCTGGCACCAACCCGCGGCCCGCGCCCGCGAGCTCGCCGAGCAGATCCTCGTGACCTCCCAGGACTTGTCTCTCAAGGGAGGGTGAGGACGGCCTTGCCCTGGACTCGGCGGGTCAGGAGGGCGTCCGCCGCGGCCATGGCCTGGTCCCACGGGCCGCGCCAGCCCACCTGAGCATCCAGCTCACCCCTGGACAGGAGGCCGACGAGCTCGGCGAGGTCGTCGGCGAAGGGGGTGCTCACGTTGAAGTTCTCGATCCGTCCGCGCAAGGAGCGGCTCCCGGCCTCCTCGAAGTCGATCATCGTGGGCTCCTTGGCGGCCCTCCCGACGGCCTGGATCACGCCATCGTCCTCCAACCGGTAGAACGCCTCGGCCAGCTGCTGCCCGCCCACGGTGTCCAGCACGCCGTACACCCGGCCGCGAAGGTTGGCGGGACCGAGCACCACCTCGGCCGCGCCCAGCTCCGGCAGTCCCTCGGCCCGCGACGCACTGCCGACGGAGGCGATCACGTGCGCCCCCGCACGGGCGGCCAACTGAACCGCGTATCTGCCGACGCCGCCCGACGCCCCGGTGACCAGCACTCTGCGCCCTCGCACCGAGCCGAGCCGCCGCACCGCCTGGAGCGCGGTAACACCCGCGACCGGCAGGGCGGCGGCCAAGGCTAGATCGACGTCGTCCGGTACGACGGCCAGCTCAGCGGTGTCCACGGCCCGCAACTCGGCCCACGCCCCTGACCAGCCGAACGTCACCACACGGGTGCCCACAGCGGGCCCCGAACCGTCGGCGGCCGCCCGCACGACCACTCCGGCCGCATCCCAACCCGAGACGTGATCGGGCCGAATCTGCGCGGATCTGAAGGCGATCTCCCCGAAGTTGAGAGAAACGGCCGACACCTGGACGAGCACCTGTGCGGGCGACGGGACCGGGTCGGGAACGACGCCGAAGGACAGATCAGGGTTGAAGATCAGTGCTTTCATGTGTCCCACTCTGCCGACCGCCACGCACGGTTCGCTGATGGTCGCCTTACGACCCGGCCGCGATCAGGTCGCGGATGCGGTCCACATCGCCACGTTCGCCAGGTGGCAGCGGTGCGCCGACCGACTCCCTGAGCGCCGCCGCCTCCGCCAGCAGCCGGGCCGCCTCCTCGTACGAGCCCTCCAACGCCGCCACCTCGGCCAGCCCCTCCTGCGCCAACGCCACCGAGCGCGGATCGCCGACCTCGCGAGCGGCGGCCAGCCCTTCCAGGTGCAGCGTCCGGGCGTCAGCCGTCTCCCCCCGCCCGGAGGCGATGAACCCCAGCTCGGCCAGGATCAACGTCACCCCGTAGAACGGCACCCCAAAGTCGGTTTCCAGCCGCCGATTCCATTCCAACGACTCGAGGAACAGCTCTTCGGCCCGATCAAGGTCACCCGATCGGCGGGCCACCAGCCCGAGCCCCACCCGGGCGAACTCCTCGGCGAACTTGTTGGCCTGCTCGCCAGCCAGCCGCATCCCCTGCTCGTGGAATTCGGCGGAACGCTCCAGCTCGCCGGTCAGCAAGGCGATCCGCCCCAGGCTGGACAGGCGGTACGACACGTCCGTCCACAACCGCAGATCCTCCGCGATCCGCAGCCCCTTCCGATGGAGCCGGTCGGCGCGCGCGTAGTCGCCGGTGACCTCCGCCAGGTAGCCCAGCATGTCCGAGGCCTGGAGCTGCCCCCATCGATCTCCCAGCTCACCGAAGATCGCCATGCTTTGGGCGCCGCTGCTCGCGGCCAGGTCGAAGTCGCCTTGGAACATCGCCTGCTTGGTACGGCTCGCCAGCGCCGCCGCCTCGCCCCAGCGATCGTCCAGCATCCTGAACTGTGCCAACGCCTCGTCCAGCAACCCCACCGCCGTGCTCACGTCCCCGAAGTGCAGGCAGGCGTGCGCAAGGAACCAGCGTGACCTGGCGTCGGGGAACTCCGTCGAGTCGATACGGCCGGCGCCCGCCAGCATCGCGAACCCCGAACCCCAAGCCGTCCCCTTGGTGTGCCGATACCCCTCCTGATGTCTGCCCCGCAGGTACCAGTACCAGGTCAGCGCCTCGACCAGTCGCGGGGACCCCGCCGAGTCCAACACCGCCCTGAGGTTGAGCACCTCCTCGTCCAGCCGCCCCAGCCATTGCCGTTGGGCGCTGCCGTACAGGTGAGGCGCGGCCCGCACGGCGAGCTCGGTGTAGTAGGCGTCCCTGACTCGAATCACCGGATCGTCCTGGTCGAGCCGCTCCAGGCAGTAGGCCGCCACACTCTCCAGCAGCCGGTATCTGGGCGCGCCCGTCACCATCGACCTGCTCACCAACTGGTCGAGCAGGTCGAGATCGACCCCAACCGCCTCGGCCGCCTCCAGCGTGCAACCGCCCGGATGGATCGCCAGTGCCAGCATCGCCGAGCGCTGCGGCTCGGTGAGCTGCTCCCAGCTCCAGTCGATCACCGCCCGTAGCGTCTGCTGCCGGGCTGGCCGGCCCCGCCCTGCTCCGGCCAGCAGCCGGAACCGGTCGTCGAGCCGCTCGGCCACCCCCCGCACGCCCAGCGCCCGCACCCGTGCCGCCGCCAGTTCCAACGCCAGCGGCAACCCGTCCAGCCGCCGGCAGATCGCCTCGACCCACGGCGCGCTCTCGGCATCCGGCGACGAGCCCGAGCGCTCCACGAACATCGCGACCGCGCTCGCCTCGTCCAGCGGCGGCACCACGAAGAGCGCCTCGCCCGGCAGGGCCAGCGGCTCCCGGCTGGTGGCGAGCACCCGCACCCCTGGCGCCGTCCGCAGCAGCAGTTCCACCAGCGCGGCCACCTCGCCGACCAGGTGCTCGCAGTTGTCGAGCACAAGCGCCAGCCGCTGCCCGCGCAGCGCGTCCGCCAGCCGGTTCGCCAGATCCGGCACAGGCACCTGAGAAGGCGAGGAGGTCTCGTCCCGCACGCCCAAAGTGGCAGCGACCAACTCGGCCACCTGCCCGATGGCCCCGGCGAGCTCCACCAGCCACACGCCGCCGGGGAGCTCGACCGAAGACGCGACGGCCAGCGCCAACCGGGTCTTCCCCACCCCGCCCGGACCGGTCAACGTGACCAGCCGAGAGGAATCCATCAGTGCCCGTACCTCCGTCACCGCCTCGTCCCTGCCCACGATCGAGGTGACCGGCGAGGGGATGTTCGTCAAGGACGACACAGGCGCGGGCGCCAGCGCCGGATCCTGCACCAGGATCGCCTGATGTAGCGCGACCAGCTCGGGACCCGGATCCAGGCCCAGTTCGTCGGCCAGTTGCGCACGAAGCTCGGCGTACCCGGCCAGTGCCTCGCTCTGCCGCCCTGACCGGTACAACGCGCGCAGATGAGCCGCCCGCAACCGCTCCCGGAGAGGATGCTCTGCCACCAGCTCCCCCAGCTCGTCGGCCAGGCGGCTGTGTTCGCCGAGTGCGAGCCGTACCTCCGCCTGCTCTTCGAGCGCCGTCAGGCGCTGTTCGTCGAGACGGGCGGCTGCGGCGTGCGCGAAGGAATCGCGGAAATCGGCGTAGGCGGGACCGCGCCACAACGCCAGCGCGTCGGACAGCAGGTCGGCCTTTGCCCGCAGATCCTCGCTCGCCAGCGCACCGGCGAGCAGACGAGCGAACTGGATGGCGTCCACCGAGTCACTGACCAGGGAGTATCCGGCCGGCTGATAGGCCACCAGCTGCCGATCACCCAGCGCGCGACGTAGCTGGGAGACCTTGGTCTGCAGCGTGTTGGCGGGGTTGCCCGGCAGTTCCTCGCCCCACAGATCGTCCAGGAGCCGATCAGCCGACACCGGCCGCCCCTCGTGCACCAGCAGGTCGGCGAGCAGCGCGCGGACCTTCAGCTCGGGAACGCGTATGGGCGTCCCGTCTGACGCCCACACCGAAAGCGGACCAAGCACCCCAAATCGCATCAGGCAAGGCTATCCCTGGTCGACCCCCAGCCGATCGTGCGTGGCATCAGCACAGTGGAGCCCGTCACCGAAACGAGAGGAGGCGGGATGCGACTCGCGATCATCATCGGCAGCGTACGGCAGGGCAGGTTCGGCCCCACCGCGGCGGCCTGGTTCCACACCAGGGCGTGCCGCCGAGACGACCTCGACGTAGATGTCATCGACCTGGCCGAGGCCTGGCTGCCGGCGGTCATGCCCGCGAGATTTCCCGCCTTTCCGGCGGAGGGCCCCGCAGGGCCGCCCGCCGTGGAGAGTCTGCGGCCCTGGCTGGCCGAGGCGGACGCGTTCGTGGTCGTGACACCGGAGTACAACCACAGCTTCCCCGCCTCACTCAAGAACGCCATCGACTGGTACCGCGAGGAGTGGCGGGGCAAACCCGTCGCCTTCATCTCCTACGGCGAAGCCAGCGGCGGCCTGCGGGCCGTCGAGCAGCTACGCCCGGTCTTCACCGCGCTCGAAGCGGTGATCGTCGAGGAGACCGTCGCCTTCTACCACCACCGACCCCCCGCAGATCTGGACGCCGAGGGCCTGCTCGACGCCTTGAGGAGAACGTCATGAACGCCAACCCTGAGAACCAGGTCAGGCTCTGATGAGCACCATCGTCACTCGGACGGGCTGGCTCGCGGTTCTCGCGGTGACCCTGGGGATCTTCTCCCTGATGACCTCCGAACTGCTGCCCGTGGGCCTGCTCACCCCCATCAGCTCAGCTCTGGGCGTCTCCGAGGGGACGGCCGGGCTGATGGTGACCGTCCCCGGCCTGCTCGCCGGGATCTCCGCGCCAGTGATCACCGTGTCCGCCGCCCGGGTGGACCGGCGGGTCCTGCTGGCCGTACTGACCGGCCTCATGGCGGTCGCCAACCTCGTCAGCGCCATCGCGCCGAACTTCACCGTCATGCTCGTGGCACGGCTGGCGATCGGGGTGAGCGTCGGCGGCTTCTGGGCGATCGCCGGCGGCCTGGCCGTACGGCTCGTGCCTGACCGGCACGTCGCCCGGGCCACCGCGGTCGTCTTCGGCGGGGTCTCCACCGCCTCCGTCGTCGGCATCCCTGCCGGAACGCTGATCGGCGACTTCGGCGGATGGCGCGCCGCCTTCGCGGCTGTCGGGTTCCTCGGCCTGGTCGCGGTGGCCGCCCTGCTCACCCTGGTGCCGCCGCTGCCGTCGACGCACTCGGTCACCTTCGGCGCCCTGCCCGCGCTGCTGCGCGGCAACAAGGGCGTACGGATCGGTGTGCTCATCACCTTCTTGCTGGTCACCGGGCACTTCGCCGCCTACACCTTCATCCGACCTGTGCTGCACGACACGGCCGGAATCGACAGCGGCGCGATCGGCGCGCTGCTGATGGCATACGGCGTGGCCGGCGTCGCCGGGAACTTCGTGGCGGGCTCCAGGGTCTCCCGCCACGTGCGAGGCACCCTTCTGATGATCTCCATCGCGCTCGCGGCCGTCATGGCGCTGTTCGCCCTACCCGGTCATGGGCCGGTATCGGGGACCGTCGTGCTGGTCGCGTGGGGCCTGGCCTACGGCGCCGTCTCGGTGAGCCTGCAGACCTTGATGCTCCAGGCGGCGCCCGACGCCGGGGACACCGCCTCGTCGTTGTTCGTCGCGGCCTTCAACCTGTCCATCGCGCTCGGTGCCCTGATCGGCGGCCTGGCCGCCGACGGCATCGCCACCACCGCCGTCCTCTGGGTCGCAGGCTCCCTTGCCCTGCTCACCGCCCTGACCACCAAGCGTCTTTGAAAGGAACCACTGCGATGTCGCACTCCATCATCAATCCCGAGGGCCTGCACGACCCGATCGGCTTCGGCTACAGCCACGTCGCCCGCGCCAGCGGGGACCTGGTCTTCATCGCCGGCCAGTACGCCTCTGACGGCGACGGCCACGTCACCTCACCCGACTTCGCCGAACAGGTCGAGCGCTCGCTGGCCAACCTGCGTACGGCCCTGGCCGCCGCGGGCCTGGACTATCGGCACGTCGTCCAGCTCCGCACCCACATCGTCGACCATGACGCCGACAAGCTCGCGATCATCGCCAAGCTCATCGGCGAGATCTGGGGAGATCGACCCCCGACCCAGACGCTCACCGGCGTGGCCGCGCTCGCCCTCCCGGGCATGCTCTTCGAGATCGACGCCATCGCCGTCAGCCCGTGACGAAAGCCGCTTTGCAGACCCTAGCCGAGCTCCTCCCACAGCTCCTCGGGCACCGGCCGCCCGGCGATGGCGGCGTTCCTGCGCACCTCGTCGGCGTTCCTGGCGCCCAGGACGATCGAGGCCACCGCGGGATGCCGCAGCGGGAAGGCGATCGCCGCCTGCGGCAGCTTCACGCCGTGCCGTGCGCAGACCGCGGCGATCTTCGCCGCCCTGTCCACCAGCTCGGCGGGCGCGGCCGTGTAGTCGAACATGGCGCCCGGCTCGTCGGTGGCGAGCAGGCCGCTGTTGAACACGCCGGCGGCGATCACCTGGACTCCGCGCTCGGCGCACTCCTCCAGCAGCGGCAGGCCCGTCCGATCGAGGAGCGTGTAGCGGCCGGCCAGCATGACCACGTCGATGTCGGTCTCCTGGACGAAGCGCAGCGGCAGCTGCCACTGGTTCATCCCGAGGCCGATGGCCTTGACCAGGCCCTCGTCGCGCATGGCGGCCAGCGCGGGGTAGGCCTCGGTGAGCGCCTGCTCGGCGTGGTCGTCGGGGTCGTGGATGAGCGCGAGGTCGATGGAGGGCAGGCCGAGCCGCACCAGGGACTCCTCCAGCGACCTGCGGACGCCGGAGGCGGAGAAGTCCCACTGCCTGCGCAGGCCGGTGGTGACGGCGAAGCCGTCGGGGTCGGGCGCCGGCTCCGCGGGCACCAGCAGCCTGCCGACCTTGGTGGACAGGACGTAGCCCGAGCGCCCGGCCAGCGCCGCGCCGAGACGGCGTTCGGACAGGCCGAGGCCGTAATGGGGCGCGGTGTCGAACAGGCGCGTCCCTGTGTCCCATGCGGCGTCGACGGCGGCGCGCGCGTCCTCGTCGGTGACCTCGGCGTAGAGGTTGCCGATCGGCGCGCCGCCGAACCCGAGCCCGGACAGCGTGAGCGTCATCGCATCTCCCAGACCAGTTTGAGCCCGCAGGAGTCCTTGTCGAAGTCACCGTCGAGCAGACGGTTCATCTTGGCCTGCCACGCCTGGTCGGCGGCGTTGTCCTTCAACGCCTCCTGAAGCGCGGCGTAGTCCTCGACCTCGACGACGTGGAACAGGTCGAGGCCGTCGCGCCAGATCCGCCACGAGTGGACGCCGTGCTCGCGCATGGCCTCCTCGAGTTCGGCGGGGATGGCGGCGTGCTCGCTGTCGTAGAGCTCCTCGCACCCCGCCTTGAGCCGGGTCCTCAGCGCCAGTCGCTGCATCAGTCCTGTGCCTTTCCTCCGGCCACGCGGCTGATCATCAGAGCCACCAGGATGATCACTCCGTAGACGAGCTGCTTCCACTCACCCGGCACGCCCTTGAGCGTGAGGATGTTCTCCACCAGGCCGATCACGAGGACGCCGGTGAGGGCGCCGAAGATCGTGCCCTTGCCGCCGTCCATGCTGACGCCGCCGATGACCGCGGCGGCGAAGACCATGAAGATCCAGCCGACGCCCTGGTTGGCGCTGATGCCGCCGAGGCGGCCCGTCTCCAGGATTCCCGCCAGCGCGGCGAGCGCGCCGCCGATGATGAACACGCTCCACAGCACCCGCTCCACCCTGATGCCCGCGGCGCGGGCGGCGTCGGCGTTGCCGCCGATGGCGTAGAGGGAACGGCCGAGGCGGAAGTAGCCGAGCGCGACGATGCCGATCGCGAACAGCACGCCGGCGATCCAGATGGCCGCGGGCAGGCCGAGCCAGGTGGCGCTGCCCAGGTACAGCAGCGAGTCGGGCAGCTCGAACAGGCTCTTGCCGCCGGTCAGGCCCAGGTGCAGGCCGTGCACGACGATCAGCATGGCCAGCGTCACGACGAATGCCGACAGCTGGAACTTCAGGATCAGGAACCCGTTGAAGGCGCCGATCGCCGCGCCGATGAGCAGGCAGATCGGGATCGCCATCAGCCCCATGCCGCCGGAGGCCGCGGGGATCATCAGCACGGTGATCGCGGGCGCCATGCCGACCGTCGACTCCAGCGACAGGTCGAACTTGCCCGCGATCAGGATCAGCGCCTCGGCCAGCACCACCAGCGCGAGCGCCGACTGCTGCTGCAGGACGTTGATCAGGTTGCCGGGACTGAGGAACACCGGGTCCACGAACGCGCCCACGACCAGCAGGAGCACGATCACCGGCACCAGCGTCAGGTCGCGGAACCTCGCGATCTTGAGGCGCGGGGCGGGTGCGGTCATCGTCGTCACTGTTCGATACCTTCCATCACGGCCACGAGCTCGTGGTCACTCCAGCCACGCGGCACGTCCTTCACGACCCTGCCGTGGAACATCACCAGCACCCTGTCGCAGACGCGCAGGTCGTCGAGTTCGTCGGAGACCAGGACGGCGCCCGCCCCTCGCGCGACGGCGTCCTCGACCGCGCCGAGCAGCGACTGCTTGGCCTTGACGTCGACCCCAGCCGTCGGGTTGATCACCACGACCGCCCTGGGGTCGTCCGCCAGCGCCCTGGCGAGCACGACCTTCTGCGCGTTGCCGCCCGACAGGTCGCCGACCGGCTGGTCCGGCCCCTCGGTCTTGATGTCCAGTTCCTCGATCATCTGTACGCCACGCGCCCGCCGGGCCGCGGGCGACACGAAGCCGAACTTCCCGAGTTTGTGGGCGATGGGAATCGTGACGTTCTCCGCGATCGACAGCAAAGGGACGAAGCCCTCGTGGTGCCGGTCCTGGGGCACGAACCCGAGACCCGCCCTGAGCGCCGACGGCACGTCCCTGATCGGGGTGCCGTTGACGCTCACCACACCCGAGTCGGCCCTGTGCAGGCCCACGAGCGTCTCGGCGAGCCCGATCTTGCCGCTGCTGCCCGAGCCCGCCAGCCCGACGATCTCCCCCGAGCGCACCCGCAGGTCGACATCCTCGTACCGGCCCCTCAGCGTCAGGCCCTCAGCGGCGATCACCACGTCGTCGCCCGCCGTACGGGAGCGGTACTCGTAGGCGGCGCTCGCCTCGCCGGTCATGGCCGCGACCAGCTCGTCGTGCGGCAGGTCGGCGACCGGGCTGGTCATGATGTGCCTGGCGTCGCGGAAGACCGAGACGCTCTGGCAGATCTCGTACACCTCGTCGAGGTGATGGGAGATGAACATCATGGTGACGCCCTGCTCGCGCAGCGAGCGCATGCGCTCGAAGAGCCGCTCGATGGCGGGCCCGTCGAGCTGGGCGGTCGGCTCGTCGAGGATGATGAACGTCGCGCCGAACGACAGCGCGCGGGCGATCTCGACGAGCTGGCGCTGCTCGACGCCGAGGTCCCCTGCGAGCACGTCGGCGTCGATGTCGACGTGGTAGGTCGCCAGCACCTCGCGGGCGCGGGCGCGCAGCCCCTTCCACCTGATCATCCCGCGGTCAGTCTGCCTGTTGAGGAAGAGGTTCTCCGCGACCGACAGCTGCGGGATGATCGTCGACTTCTGGTAGACGCAGGCGACCCGCCGCCGCCACGCGTCCCTGTCGGCGAGGGCGGGCGCGGCCTGTCCGGAGAACAGCACCTCGCCCTCGTCTGGGCGCTGGAGCCCGGTCAGGATCGACACCAGGGTGGACTTCCCCGCGCCGTTCCTGCCGACCAGGGCGTGGGTCTCGCCCTCTTTGATGGTGATGCCGGCCCCGTTCAGCGCGACGGTCGGCCCGAAGCGCTTCACGATGTTCCGGGCTTCAACGTGATTGTTCATTACTTGACCTGGTTACCCCAGAGATTGGGGTCGTCGACGTTCTCCTTGGTCACGAGCGGGGCGGGGAGCTGGTCCTCGAGACCGTTCGGGAGCTCGATGATGGTCGAGTCGTGGTCGGTCGGCCCGGCCTTGAACGTCTTGCCCTCCGCCGCGGCCTTGGCGTAGAAGAGCGCGTACTTCGCGTACAGGTCGGCCGGCTGGGAGACGGTCGCGTCGATCTCACCCTTGCGGATCGCCTCGAACTCCTGCGGGATGCCGTCGTTCGACACCACGAACACGTGCTTGGGGTCCTCGGGGGCGACCAGCAGTCCCTTGGCCTTCAGCACCTGCAGCGTCGGGGCCAGGTGGACGCCGCCCGCGTGCATGTAGATGCCCTTGACGTCGGGGTTCTGCTCCAGGCGCGTCTGCAGCATCGAGGCCGCCTTGCCGCCGTCCCACTCGGTGGGCTCCTCGAAGACCGTGATCCCGGGGAACTTGCTCTTCATGCACTCGCGGAACGCCTCGGCGCGGTCGCGGCCGTTGACCGACGACAGCGCGCCCATCAGCTCGACGACCTTGCCCTTGCCGCCCAGCTTCTCGCCGAGGAACTCGCAGGCCTTGGTGCCGTAGGCGCGGTTGTCGGCGCGGACGACCATGAAGACCTTGCCCTTGTCGGGGCGGGTGTCCACGGTCACGACCGGGATCTTCTTGTTCTCCAGCTGCTGGAGCGTGGAGGCGATCGCGCCGGTGTCCTGCGGGGCCATGACCATGACCTTCGCGCCCTGGCTGACCAGCGCCTGCGTGTTGGCGACCAGCTTGGCCACGTCGTTCTGCGAGTTGGTCGGGTTCATCAGGTCGACCTTGAGCTCGGCCGCCATCTTCGGAACGTACTTGATGTAGGAGTTCCAGAAGTCGGAGTCGGCCCGCGGGTGGTCGATACCGATCTTTCCGCCCTCGCCGCCGCCCGCGGCGGCACTCGGGCTGGAGCCGCTCCCTGTGGAGCCGCATGCGGTGATGAGAGCCAATAGGGCCGCGCTCGCGACCACGGGGCCGAACTTCATGATTTCGCCTCTTCTTGGGGGGTGTGTTCTTAGTTGCTCGGGCGTAGGCGGAGGCCCTGCATGCCGCCGTCCACAGCGAGCGAGGTGCCGGTGGTCGCGCCCGCTTCGGGGCCGGCCAGGTAGGTGATGGCCGCGGCCACCTCCTCTGCGGAGACCAGGCGGCCCATCGGCTGGCGGGCGTTGAGCGCGGCCCGCTCGGCCTCCGGGTCGTCGGCGGCGTCCAGCAGCCTGCCGACCCACGGGGTGTCGGCGGTGCCGGGGTTGACGCAGTTGACCCTGATGCCCTCCCGCACGTGGTCGGCGGCCATCGCCAGCGTGAGCGACAGCACCGCGCCCTTGGTCGCGCTGTAGAGGGCCCTGTTGGGCAGTCCCGCCGTGGCCGCGATGGAGCAGGTGTTCACGATCGAGGCGTTGCCCGACTTCCTCAGGTACGGCAGCGCCGCCCGCGACACCCTCACCATGCCGAGGACGTTGACGTCGAACACCCGCTGCCACTCGGCGTCGGCGTTGGCCTCGATCGTGCCCTGCGCGCCGATGCCCGCGTTGTTCACCAGGACGTCGAGACCGCCCATGCGCTCGGCGGCCTCGGTGACGGCCGCACGGACCTGGGCGTCGTCGGTGACATCGGCCTTGACCGCGATGAACGGGTCGCCAGGGGGGTTGAGGTCCAGGCAGGCGACCTGCCAGCCGCGGGCGGCGAACGCCTCGGCGGTGGCGAGGCCGATGCCCGACCCACCACCGGTCACGAGAGCTCTGATGTCTGTCACTGGTTCCTCCATACCTCTCCGTCGGGGAAGGAATGGGCGGCGATGGACTCGCGGCGCATCTCGGAGCTGAAGCCGGGCCGCTTCGGCGCGGCGTAGCGGCCGCGCTCGATCACGACCGGATCCTCGAAGTGCTCGTGCAGGTGGTCGACGTACTCGATGACCCTTCCTTCCATGGTGCCCGTGACCGCGACGTAGTCGAACATCGACAGGTGCTGGACCAGCTCGCACAGCCCGACGCCGCCCGCGTGGGGGCAGACGGGCACGCCGAACCTGGCGGCCAGCAGCAGGATCGCGATGTTCTCGTTGACGCCGCCGACCCTGGCCGAGTCGAGCTGGAGGTAGGACAGCGAGCCCGCCTGGAGCATCTGCTTGAAGATCATGCGGTTCTGGACGTGCTCGCCGGTGGCGACCCTGATCGGGGCGATGGCCCTGGCGATCGTGGCGTGGCCGAGCACGTCGTCGGGGCTGGTGGGCTCCTCCACCCAGTGCGGGGCGAACTCGGCGAGCGCGTGGACCCAGCGAATGGCCGCGCCGACGTCCCACCGCTGGTTGGCGTCGATCGCGATCGGGAAGTCGGGTCCGCAGACCTCACGGGCGACCTTGAAACGGCGGATGTCGTCGTCGAGGTCGGCGCCGACCTTCAGCTTGATCTGCTGGAAGCCGTCGTCGAGCGCCTCCTTGCACAGGCGGCGCAGCTTTTCGTCGTCGTAGCCGAGCCAGCCTGGCGAGGTCGTGTAGGCGGGGTAGCCGTGCTCCTTCAGGTGCGCGATCCGCTCGGCCTTGCCGTCCGCACCCTTGCGCAGGATCCGCAGCGCCTCGTCGGGGGTCAGCGCGTCGCTCAGGTAGCGGAAGTCGACCAAATCCACGATCTGCTCGGGTGTCATCTCGCCCAGCAGCAGCCAGAGCGGCTTGCCCTCGCGCTTGGCCCTGAGGTCCCACAGGGCGTTGACCACGGCGGAGATCGCCATGTGCATGACGCCCTTCTCCGGGCCGAGCCAGCGCAGCTGGGAGTCCCAGACCATCGCCTTGTACAGGGAGCCGAGGTCCTCGACGTCACTGCCGATCACGTACGGCTCCAGCGCCTTGATCGCGGTGGTCTGCACGTCGTTGCCGCGCCCGATCGTGAACGCGAACCCGTGCCCTTCGAAGCCGTCGTCGGTCTTCAGCACGACGTAGGCGGCCGAGTAGTCGGGGTCGGGGTTCATCGCGTCGGAGCCGTCCAGCTCCAGCGAGGTGGGGAAGCGGATGTCGTGGGTCTCCATGCTCACGATGCGGTACGCGCTCATGCCTGGCCCACCGTCTGGCGCTGCCGTCCGAGCCCGTCGATCTCCAGCTCGACCACGTCGCCCTCCCTGAGGTACGGCTGGCCCGGCAGGCCGAGCGCGACCCCCGCGGGCGTCCCGGTGTTGATGACGTCGCCGGGCTCCAGCACCATGAACCCGCTGAGGTAGCGGACGACCTCGGCCACATCGAAGATCATGTTCTTGCTGTTGCCGTCCTGGCGCCGCTCGCCGTTGACCCACAGCCGCATGGCGAGGTCCTGCGGGTCGCCCACCTCGTCGGCGGTCACCAGCCACGGGCCTAGCGGGTTGAAGGTCTCGCACGACTTGCCCTTGTCCCACTGGCCGCCGCGCTCCAGCTGGAACTCGCGCTCGGAGACGTCGTTGGAGATCGCGTAACCGGCGATCTTCGTCAGCGCCTCCTCCCTGGACTCCAGGTAGCGGCAGGTCTCACCGATGACGACGGCGAGCTCGACCTCCCAGTCGGTCTTCACGCTGCCGCGCGGCACCAGGATCTCGTCGTCGGGGCCGACCACGGTGTTGGGCGCTTTCATGAACACGACGGGCTCGGTGGGCGGGGTTGCACCCGTCTCGGCCGCGTGGTCGCTGTAGTTGAGGCCGATGCACACGATCTTGCCCGGCCTGGCGATCGGCGGGCCGACACGTAGGCCCTCGGCGTCGATCACCGGCAGGTCGCCGCGCTCCAGCGCGGCCCGGACGCGCGCCACTCCCCCTGAAGCGAGGAAAGCCCCGTCGATCTCGGGCTCCCCGATGTCGTACAGGTTTCCCTCGGCGTCCAGCACCGCGGGCCTCTCCTGGCCGACCGGTCCAACTCGCAGCAGCTTCACACCGCATCCCTCAGCTATACATCGGATGTCTCGCTATCCGATGCTCGTGGGCGGCCGTAGCGCTGTCAAGCCCCCACCACAGATACATCCGATCCGTGACCTCGGTTGATGCCGCTAAATCTGCATATGTGAACGAAAAATCCAACTAAACATCGGAGCGAAGCTCTTGTTACACCGACGTTTCTGGTGCTAACAACATGGCGGACATCTACCAGTCACCGGAGGAATCCGTGGCCCCACGGCTCGCGTTAGTCCTGCTGTCCGCCCTCATGATCGGAGCGTCACCCGTGCACCCCCCGGCGGCGGCCGCCGCCCTCGACCCGCCCGACGACCTGACGCTCTGGTACGACAAGCCGGCCACGAACTGGGAGACGCAGTCGCTGCCCATCGGCAACGGCGCGCTCGGCGCGACCGTGTTCGGCGGGGTGGCCAGTGAGCAGCTCCAGTTCAACGAGAAGACGCTGTGGACCGGCGGGCCCGGATCCAGGAGCGGATACGACTTCGGCAACTGGAAGACCCCGAGACCCGGCGCGATCGCCGAGGTGCAGGCCCAGATCGACCGCGACGGCAAGATGTCGCCCGACGCGGTGGCCAGGAAACTCGGCCAGCCCAAGAGCGGCTTCGGCGCCTACCAGACCTTCGGCGACCTCTGGCTCGACACCGGGCACACGGCGGCCACCGGCTACCGCAGGGAGCTGAGCCTGCGCGAGGCCGTCGCCAGGGTCGGCTACACCTCAGGCGGGGTCACCTACACCCGCGAGTACTTCGCCAGCCATCCCGGCAACGTGATCGTCGGCAGGCTCAGCGCGTCGGAGGCAGGCAAGGTCTCCTTCACGCTGCGCACCTCCTCTCCTCGCAACGACAAGACCGTGAGCGTCAAGGACGGCCGCCTCACCGTCCGCGGCGCGCTGGCCGACAACGGCATGGCGTTCGAGTCGCAGGTCCAGGTCATCACCAGCGGCGGCAGCCGTAGCGACGGGAGCGATCGGATCACCGTGACGGGGGCAGACAGCGCGGTGTTCGTGCTGTCGGCGGGCACCGACTACGCCGGCGCCTATCCCGCCTACCGGGGCGCCGACCCGCACGCCAAGGTCACCACGGCCGTCGACCAGGCCGTGGCGCGCGGCTACGACGCGCTCAAGACCACGCACCTGGCCGACTACCGGAACCTGTTCGACAGGGTGAAACTCGACCTCGGGCAGCAGGCCCCGCGCATCCCCACCGACCAGCTGCTCAGGGCCTACACCGGCGGCAGGTCCACCGATGACAGGGCGCTGGAGGCGATGTTCTTCGCCTACGGCCGCTATCTGCTCATCGCCTCCTCGCGGGAGGGCTCGCTGCCGGCGAACCTGCAGGGCGTGTGGAACAACTCCACCAATCCGCCGTGGTCGGCCGACTACCACGTCAACATCAACCTGCAGATGAACTACTGGCTGGCCGAGCAGACCAACCTCGCCGAGACCACCAGGCCCTACGACGACTACATCAAGGCGATGGTCGCCCCTGGCCGGCGGACCGCCAAGGAGATGTTCGGCTCGCGCGGCTGGGTGGTCCACAACGAGACCAACCCGTTCGGCTTCACCGGCGTGCACGACTGGGCGACCGCCTTCTGGTTCCCCGAGGCCGCCGCGTGGACCACGCAGCAGCTGTTCGACCACTACCGCTTCGGCGGCGACGTGCCGTACCTGCGCTCGGTCTACCCGGTGATGCGCGAGGCCGCGCTGTTCTGGGTGGACAACCTGCACATCGACCCGCGCGACGGCAAGCTCGTCGTCTCCCCCAGCTACTCCCCCGAGCAGGGTGACTTCTCCGCGGGCGCGTCCATGTCCCAGCAGATCGTCCACGACCTGTTCACCAACGTGCTGGAGGCCGCCGCCGTCCTCGGCGAGGACGAGCCCGAGGTACGGCAGGCGCTGTCCAAGCTCGACCCCGGCCTGCGCGTCGGCGGCTGGGGCCAGCTCCAGGAGTGGAAGACCGACTGGGACGACCCGAACAACACCCACCGGCACGTCTCCCACCTGTTCGCCCTGCACCCCGGCCACCAGGTCGTCGCCGGCACCCCGATGGCCGAGGCGGCCAAGGTCTCGCTGACCGCGCGCGGCGACGGCGGCACCGGCTGGTCGAAGGCCTGGAAGGTCAACTTCTGGGCGCGGCTGCTGGACGGCGACCACGCCTTCAAGATGCTCGGCGAGCAGCTACGCGGCAGCACCCTGGACAACCTGTGGGACACCCACCCGCCGTTCCAGATCGACGGCAACTTCGGCGCCACCTCGGGCATGGCGGAGATGCTGCTCCAGTCGCAGTCGGGCGTGGTCGACGTGCTGCCCGCGCTGCCCTCGGCGTGGGCCACCGGGTCGGTCAAGGGGCTGCGCGCCCGCGGCGGCGTGACCGTCGACGCCACGTGGAAGGACGGCGCCGCCACCAGGATCGACCTGCGGGCAGGGGCCTCGGGGCCGCTGAAGGTGCGCAACAAGGTGATCGCGGGCAGGTATCGCCTGGTCGACTCCGCGGGAAGGAACGTCAGGCACACCCGCGAAGGCGACACGATCACCTTCACCGCCACGGCGGGACGGACCTACACGCTCGCCGGACAGGTCGCCGTCGCGGTGAAGGCGCCGGCAGAGACGGGGCCCGGAGCGAGCTTCCCCGTCGAGGTCACGGTGTCGGCCACCGGCGGGCGTGCCATACCGGCGGGTGATGTCACGCTGGCACTGCCGAACGGGTGGACCGCCACGCCGTCGGCCGTCCACCTGCCGGGCGTGCCGGGAGGCGACACCAGGACCGCGACCTTCACCGTCACCTCAGGGCCTGCCGACGGCTCGCGTACGGCACGCGTCGTCGCGACCGCCAAGGGCGAGGAGTGGTCGGGGACCGGCGCCGCCGTGCTCGCCGTCGCCCCGTGCGCCGTCCCCTCACCCGACAAACCCCTGGTGGCATGGGATCCCGCCTCGGGCTCGACGGTCACCGACACCTCGGGCAACGGCAGGAACGCCACCGTGACAGGCAACGCGGCCTACGACGGCGACGGAGGGCTGGCGCTCGACGGATCCACCTACCTGACGACCGCGCCGACGACGCTGGGCTTCCTGCCCGAGGCGTCGTTCGCGGCCAGGGTCAAGGTGGCGGGGTCGGGGTATCGCCGCCTGTTCGACTTCCAGCCCTCGGGCGACCCCGGCACCGACGGCGTGCTGATGGACCTGACGCCTGCCGACAGGGTGCGTTTCATCGGGGCGGGGCTGAACGTGACCACCGACGCGACGGTGCCCACCGGCAGGTACGTCGACCTGGTCATCACGATGGGGCGTGACGGGACGGTCAACGTCTACGTGGACGGCGTGCGCGCGGGCGGGGCCAAGGTTCCCGGCGACGGGATCACCGGATGCGCCACCAGGCCGCTGCGCTTCGCCGCCGACCAGGGCGGCGGGCAGCGGCTCAGCGGGGCCGTCGACCGGATGGCTGTCTTCGCGCGGGCGCTGACCGCGGCCGAGGCGCCGGAGTGGCAGCGACTCGCGTTCTGACGCCTGGACGTGTGAGACCCACGGCCCCTTCACGGGGCCGCGGGTCTCGCCTTACGCAACGCCCACGGACGGCGGGCCTTGGGTGACGCCCAGGCTCCGGCTGCCCGCGTGGGTCCTCAGGCGGCGGGGTCAGCGGGATCTGTCGTGGCGGCGGGCCGCGAACCACAGGGCGCCCAGGCCGGCCAGCGCGCCGCCCGCCGCGCCGATGAGCAGGCCGACCACGAAGCCCTCTCCCGCGCCCGACGCCGACGGCAGCAGCGTCAGCGCGAAGACCAGCCCCACCAGCAGGACCACCATCAGCAGGTAGAACCGCTTGCTGAAGAAGACGCCCTTCGCCGGAGCGCTCGGCGGGGAGTCGATCTCAGCCCCTGGGCCCAGGCTCGCGGCCTTCGGGCGCTTGAAGTACTCGTAGAACACCCACGTGCCGCACGGCTCCCAGCCGTCCGGGGCCAGCCGCTCGACGAGCGCCTGCCTGCCCTTGCGGGTGACGACCTCCCTGCGGTACTCCCACCGCTGCGGCTCACGCTGGTCGCGGTGGCTGATGAACCAGCCGACCGCGTCGACCCTGTCGACCTCCCAGCCCTGGTCGCCGAACTCGTTCAGCCGCCGCTCGTCGACGAAGATGTCGGCCGTCCAGCGCCAGGTGTCCTCCTCGGCCGCGGGCTCCGTCACGGGCGCCACCCCCAGCTGCTCGGCGAACTCCGCAGCGGGCCCGAACTCCTCCTCGGGGTCGGCGTCGGTCTCGGCCAGGTAGGCGGTCAGGTCGGCGACCGTGGCCCGAACCGTCTCCTCGGGGACCCCGCGCTCGCGCAGCCGTACGGCGAGCTCGTCGAAGTAGCCGGTCACTTGACGCCTCCCTGCTCCAGCACCGACCGTACGGACTGGTCGAACGCGAGCCACAGGCTTCCCTGCTCGGCGAGCGTCCGCCTGCCCTGTTCGGTGAGCCGGTAGTAGCGGCGGCCGGGTCCTCGCTCGGTCACCCTGAACTCGGCGGCGACCAGGCCCGCCTCTTCCAGCCGGTTGAGCACGGGGTAGAGGGTGCCGCCCTTGATCTGCCCCAGGCCCGAATCGGCGAGGCTCTTGGCGATCTCGTAGCCGTAGTTCTCGCCTCCGGTGAGGCTGGCGAGGACCAGGAGGTCGAGCACGCCCTTGAGCCAGCTCGCACGACGGTCAGCGGTCATTCGGCCATCTTTCCACGGTAGCGATGCTACCTACACCGCTCCACGACCTACCGGCGTCGCGGCCGGGCGACCGGGATGCCGGGACGTGATGAGGAGGGAGCGGACGTCGACCAGGATGTGCAGGACGATCGGCAGGAGCAGCGACCCGGTCGAGAAGTAGAGCGCCGTCAGCGAGAACCCGGCGAGCGTCACCATCACCATGCCCCTCCACCCCTGGTAGAGGTGTCCCACGACGAACAGCGCCAACGCGAGCCCCGCCGCGACCGGCCGCGAGACGTCGAGGATCGACATGAAGCCCGAGATCAGCAGCCCGCGGAAGACGATCTCCTCGCAGACGCCTGCGCTGATGGCCAGAGCGAGCGCGAGCCAGCGCTCCGCCGCCGTCGAGGGAATGAGCTCCTTGAACGCGGCCTGCCCAGGCACGGTGATCTTCTTGAGCCGCATCACCAGTGCCAGGGCCAGGGACACGACCGCCGCGCCGACGATCATCCCCAGCATGGTCGACAGGTCCTCGGTGGGGACCAGTCCCAGGTCGGCCAGGTCCAGGTCGGGCGAGAGGCCGACGATCGCCAGGGCCACGAACGCCAGCGCCCACAGCTCGCCGATCCAGGCGAGGAACGTTCGCGTGTACATGCTGCGGTTCTCGCGCAGGGCCGCGTAGGTGCGGCGGCCCATCAGCGGGCTCACGACGGCCAGGTGAATCACCAGGAGAGCGAACAGGACGAGAGACATGGGGAGCGGCCTCCGACGGTGAAGGGTTTCCGTTACGACCTAGACGGTAGAACAAGCTAGTTAGGAATGCAACCTAGCTAGACACGCATCACTCCTTGACGGGCGTACAGGACCGTTATACAAACATTTATGCGACCAAGCGCTTGATCAAGTCAGGAGCCTCCGCATGATCGAGCTCTACGACCCGTCCGTCTACGAGCGCGGCGTGCCGTATCAGGACCTGGCATGGCTGCGCGAGCACTCCCCCGTGCACTGGCACCAGGACCCGCAGACACCGGGGTTCTGGGCCGTGACCAGGCACGCCGACGTGATGCACGTCTCCAGGCACCCGGAGCTGTTCTCCTCCCACGAGGGACTGGCGATGATCGGCGAGTACCCGGAGCCCGACAAGGAGCTGCAGCGGCTGCTGATGCTCAACCAGGACCCGCCGGAGCACTCCAGGCGACGCTCGCTGGTCAACAAGGGGTTCACCCCTCGCATGATCGGGAAGCTCGAACAGCACATCAGGGAGGTCTGCGACGACCTGATCGACCGGTGCTCGGGCGAGGGCGACTTCGTGACCCAAGTGGCCGCGCCGCTGCCGCTGCAGGTGATCTGCGAGCTGCTCGGCGCGCCCGTCGAGGACAGGGACCTGCTGTTCGACCTGTCGAACCGGCTCATCGGGTGGGACGACCCCGAGTTCCAGACCACCTACGAAGACGGGCAGGACGCGGCGGCCGAGCTGATGGCGTACGGCAACGCGCTGGCGGACGAGCGCGTCGAGACCCCACGGGACGACCTGATCACCAAAATGATCACGCCGGATGCCGACGGGGCGGTGCTGTCGCCCGACGACGTGGGCATGTTCACGATCCTGCTGGCCGTGGCGGGCAACGAGACGACACGGAACGCGACCTCGCTCGGGATGAAGGCCTTCTTCGACCACCCCGAGCAGTGGCGGCGGCTGGTGGCGGCCCCCGAGCTGCTCGGCAGCGCGGTCGAGGAGATCGTCAGGTGGGCCACGCCCGTCATGCAGTTCCGCAGGACGGCGCTGGCCCACACGACCGTCGGCGGGCAGCCGGTCCGCAGGGGCGACAAGATCGTGGTCTACTACAGCGCCGCCAACCGCGATCCCGCCGTCTTCACGCGTCCTGACGTGTTCGACATCGACCGGGACCCCAACCCGCACCTCGGTTTCGGCGGTGGCGGACCGCACTTCTGCCTGGGCGCCCACCTGGCCAGGATGGAGCTGCGGATCCTGTTCGGGACCATCGCCCGCCGCCTGCCCGACATCGCCCCGGCGGGAGAGGTCCGCAGGCTCCGCTCGAACTTCATCAACGGCATCAAGGAGATGCCGGTGACCTTCGGAACCCCTAGGTCGTGAGGCCGGGCCGAGCCCGCTGGAGCCTCCCGCGCCTTGACCGGCGAGCGGGCCTGTAATAGAACACGTTTCAATACCTTGTCCTACCAAGCGCTTGATCAAGTCGAGGTGACGGCTCGTGCACATCGATCTCGTCGATCAGGACCACTACGCGACCTCCGGCCCCCCACACGAGCAACTGCGCTGGCTGCGGGAGAACGCGCCCGTCTACTGGCACCCCGGTGAGCCCGGCTTCTGGGCCGTCACCCGGCACGAGGACGTCACCCACGTCTCCCGCCACTCGGACCTGTTCTCGTCGGCGCGCAAACTCGCCCTGTTCAACGAGATGCCGGAGGAGCAGCGCGAACTCCAGCGGATGATGATGCTGAACCAGGACCCGCCCGAGCACACCCGGCGGCGTTCCCTGGTCAACCGCGGCTTCACCCCTCGCACGATCAGCGCGCTCGAACAGCACATCCGCGACATCTGCGACGATCTCCTCGACAAATGCTCGGGCGAGACCGACTTCGTCACCGAGATCGCCGCCCCGTTGCCGCTCTACGTGATCTGCGAACTCCTCGGCGCCCCCGTCTCCGACCGCGACAAGATCTTCACCTGGTCGAACCGCATGATCGGCGCCCAGGACCCCGACTACGCCGCCTCCCCGGACGAGGGCGGCGCCGCCGCCGCGGAGGTCTACTCCTACGCCTCCGTGCTGGCCGCCCAGCGCCGCACCGAGCCTCGCGACGACATCGTCACCAAGCTTCTCCAATCCGACGAGAACGGCGAAAGCCTCACCGAGAACGAGTTCGAGCTGTTCGTCCTGCTCCTCGTCGTCGCGGGCAACGAGACCACCCGCAACGCCGCGTCCGGCGGAATGCTCGCCCTCTTCGAGCACCCCTCCCAGTGGGAACGGCTGGCCGCCGACCCCACGCTCGCCCGCACGGCCGCCGACGAGATCGTCCGGTGGGTCTCCCCCGTGAACCTCTTCCGCCGGACGGCCACCGCCGACCTCACGCTCGGCGGCCGGCAGGTCAAGGCCGACGACAAGGTGGTCGTGTTCTACTCCTCGGCGAACAGGGACGCCTCCGTCTTCACCGACCCGGAGACCTTCGACATCGGCCGCAACCCGAACCCACACATCGGCTTCGGGGGCGGAGGAGCGCACTTCTGCCTCGGGAACCATCTGGCCAAGCTGGAGCTGCGGGTACTGTTCGAACAACTGGCCCGCCGGTTCCCCCACATGCGCCAGACGGGGGAGGCACGGCGCTTGCGCTCGAACTTCATCAACGGCATCAAGGACCTCCCCGTCACCCTTTCCTGACCGCTCCCCTCCCACGAACGACCACACGACAACCTCACCAGACGACAGCGAGAGCGTCTCGCGGCAGAACCCGACCGGAAGCAGCACGCGAACGACCACGCCAGAACCTCACGAGACGACCGCGTCTCGTGGCAGGACCGGGCGGGAGCGTGTCCTGCACGACCGGGTGGGGAGCGTCTCGTGGCGGGGCTCAGGCTGGGAGCGACTTGGCGGGGTGTGGAGCCTGGTGCGCGGGAGGTGCGGGCCAGGTATGTCCTTCTCGGTCGTCCGGTGAGAAGGCCGCGCCGGGTGCCCGGTGAGAAGCCAAGCCGCGTGGTCAGCCCGTGGGGAGGAGACCTGCCTTGCGGTACGTGCCGGGTGTTACGCCGTAGGCGCGGGTGAACCAGCGGGTCAGGTGGCTCTGGTCGGCGAACCCCGACCGGGCGGCCACCTGGCCCAGGGAAAGACCGCGGGCGATGAGGCGGCGGGCGGTTCTGAGCCTGAGCTGGCGTTGGTAGTCGCTCGGGGCGAGGCCGTACGCGGCCTGGAACGCCCTGTAGACCATGAAGCGGCTGCATCCGGCGGCCGTGGCGAGGTCGGTGGCGGTGAGGTCGTCGAGGGGAGAGTCGTCGAGACGGCGGCGGACGCGTTCGGCGATGAGCAGGGCGCCGGTCCTGGGTGTTCTGTCGGACGCGCCGGCGGTGGTGCTGCCGCGCCGGACCATCGCGGCGACAGTGGCCCTGAGCAGTTCGTCGCGGCGCAGGGCTGAGGCGCCGCCGAGGAGGGCGAGGTGGAGGGCGTGCAGCGAATGGGCGAGGACGGGGTCGTCGAGGACGGGGTCGGTGAACAGGGGCAGGCCCGTGCGGCGGCCTGTGGTGTCCTCGAGTGCGTCGGCGACCACCTCGGGGCCGATGTGGACGATCCGGTAGGTGAACCCGAACCGGTCCGCGGCGTGGCCATCGTGGGGATCGTCGGGGTTGAACGCCATGACCATGCCGGTGGCGCTGGTGTGGGCCGAGCCTCTGCACGTGAAGGCCTGGGCGCCGATCTCGGTGACGCCGAAGGAGTAGGTGTCGTGGCTGTGGCGGTGGTAGACGTGCTGCTCGAAGTGGGCGTGCATCGCTTCCAGCGGCCTGTCAGGAGAGCGCCAGTAGCGAGACCAGTCACGCGTCACCTCTCCATTGTGGCCGTTGGGCGCGAGTGGGCAGCACCGGCTTCCGTGGGCCGACGGCACACGGGCCCACAGGTAGGGCGGTGGGCTTGGGGCTTGGCGTACCGGATGGGCGTTGGCGCGCGCACGAGCGTTCAAGACCGGGTGGGGCGGGGCGGGGCAGGCTGGGCGCATGCGGTTCGATACGAAGATCGGCATCGTGGTCCGGGAGGATCTCGCTGTCTGGCAGAAGCTGAACGTCACCGCCTTCCTCTCGAGCGCCGTGGCGGGTGGGGAGCCCGAGACGGTCGGGCAGCCGTACGAGGACGGGTCGGACAACGTCTACCTCCCGATGTTCAGGCAGCCGGTGCTCGTCTACGCGAGTGACGAGGAGGGGCTCGCCCGGGTTCGGGAGCGCGCCATGGCCAGGGGGCTGCGGGTGGCGGTCTATACCGAGGAGTTGTTCAAGACGGGCAACGACGACGACAACAGGGCCGCGGTGCGGGCGGTGGAGGCCGAGGACCTGCGGCTGGTCGGGTTGGCGATCTACGGGCCGAAGAACGCGGTGGACAAGGTGACGAAAGGGCTGTCGCTGCATCCGTGATCACCAACGTCGGCGGCGGGCGGCGCGCAGGCGGGCGAGGATGCGGGTGACCTGGGCGGGCGCCGGTTTCCATCCGCATTCGATGAGGGCATTGGCGACCTGTTCGACGAGGTCGGCGGAGCGGGCGGGGATGACGTCGCGCCTGACGGGGATGACGCGCCACCCTGCGGCGCGCAGGGCGGCGCGGCGGGTGACGTCGCGGTGGCGGTCGGCGGGCGAGGTGTGGTGTCCCTGGCCGTCGTACTCGACGCCCAGGGAGAACGCGGGCCAGCCGAGGTCGAGGTAGGCGAGCCTGTCGCCGGGAAGGTCGACGCGGATCTGGGTGGCGGGCCTGGGCAGGCCGCCTTCGACGAGGATGACGCGCAGCCAGGTCTCTCGCGGGGAGGCGGCGCCCTTGTCGGCCATGGCGAGGGTCTCCCACACCTGCCGGAAGCCGGTGGCGCGGCGCATCAGCGCGTCGTGGTCGACGCCGCGGCGCAGGAACTGGTCGACGATGGCGACGCCGTCGCGTCTCGCGAGGTGCTGGGCGCAGTCGAAGGCGGTGCGCTCGGGGGTGGTCACGCGGACCGACCTGTGCTCGGTCACGTCGGCGGGCGGAAGCGTGGCCCGGTGGACGGTGCAGCCTGGACATGGGCAGGGCGCGGTACGGCCAGCTCGACCGGCCACTCGTCCTCGCTCTCGCTGAGGGCGTTGAGGCCCCAGATGTGGGCGGCGGTGCGGCGGCACGCGGTGGAGCCGGGGACGAGGCCGGTGAACAGGCGGACTCGGTCGAGGAGGGAGGCTTGCACGGGGACAGCTTGGCGAGGAGGGGGCCGAGGGTGGGCGGCCGAACGGGCTTCTGTGGATGGGGGGCCGTTGTCCACAGGACCGACCCCCTCACATCAGGGCCAGGAGCTGTCCTGGTCGGGGTCGCCGCCGTTGGAGAGCAGGCGGATGTCCGATTCGACCATCATCGCCACGAGCTCCTCGAACGACACCGTGGGCTCCCATCCCAGCTGCACCCGGGCCTTCTTCGGGTCCGCGCACAGCAGGTCCACCTCAGCGGGCCGGTGCAGCGCCTGGTCGCACACCACGTACTGCTCCCAGTCCAGGTCCGCCGCCTTGAACGCCGCCTCGACCAGTTCCCGTACCGACTGCGTGCGCCCCGTCCCGATCACGTAGTCCTCGGGCGAGTCGGCCTGCAGCATGAGGTGCATCGCCTTGACGTAGTCGCCGGCGAACCCCCAGTCGCGTCGCGCCTCCAGGTTGCCCAGCCGCAGCTCGGAGGCCAGCCCCAGCTTGATCCGCGCCACTCCCAGCGTCACCTTGCGCGTCACGAACTCGGCGCCGCGCCGCGGCGACTCGTGGTTGAACAGGATCCCCGACACCGCGAACATCCCGTACGACTCTCGGTAGTTCTGGGTGAGGAAGTGCCCGTACGCCTTGGCCACGCCGTACGGCGAGCGCGGGTGGAAGGACGTGCGCTCGTTCTGCGGCGTCTCGCTGACCTGGCCGAACATCTCCGACGAGGACGCCTGGTAGAACCGGATGGAGGCGCCGCGCGACGAGCACACCCTGATCGCCTCGAGCATGCGCAACACGCCCATGCCCGTGACCTCGGCCGTCAGCTCGGCCTGCTCCCACGACATCGGCACGAACGAGATCGCGCCGAGGTTGTAGACCTCGTCGGGCCGCACCTTCTCTACCGCGGAGATCAACGACCCCTGGTCCAGCAGGTCACCTCTGACGACCTGGACGTCGGCCAGCAGCTTGCGCATCCGCGACACCCGGGGGTTGGCCTGTCCTCGGGCGAGCCCCCACACCTCGTAGCCCAGGGAGAGCAGATGCTCGGCCAGGTAGGAACCGTCCTGCCCGGTGATGCCGGTGATCAGCGCGCGCCTGGCCAACGGGGTCCTCCATCGTTAGTCGTTGGGACGGAATGTACTGCGATGTCCCGCGGGAAGCAGCAAGCCCCCGTAGAACGCGTTCCACCGAACGCCGTTCGGTCAGGCTAACTTCCCAGTTCGCGCCCCGTGAAAGCCATACGAGGAACAATTCCACAAGAGACCCCAGATACCTACCCAATGGTAAGGTGCGCAGACTAAGGTCATCTTTCACGGTACCGGTGGAGAAAGGGGTATCCGTGCGGATCGCGCTGCTTTCCTACCGGAGCAAGCCCACCTGCGGCGGGCAAGGCGTCTACCTCCGCCACCTCAGCAGAGAGCTGGTCGCGCTGGGGCACCACGTCGAGGTCTTCTCCGGCCAGCCGTACCCGGAGCTGGACGAGGGCGTGATCCTCAACAAGGTTCCGAGCCTGGATCTTTACCGCGACGAGGACCCCTTCCGCACGCCGAAGCTGCACGAGTACCGCGACTGGATCGACTGGCTCGAAGTCGGGACGATGTGGACGGCCGGCTTCCCCGAGCCGCTGACCTTCACCCTGCGAGCCTACCGCGAGCTGAAGAAGCGCCTCGGCGACTTCGACGTCGTCCAGGACAACCAGACCCTCGGGTACGGCCTGCTCGGCATCCAGAAGCTGTTCCCCGTCGTCGGCACCATCCACCACCCGATCAGCGTGGACAGGCGCATCGAGCTCGAGGCGGCCAAGGGCGCCAAGAAGCTGACCATGCGCAGGTGGTACGGATTCGTGAAGATGCAGGCCAAGGTGGCGCCAAGGCTGAAGCCGATCCTCACGGTCAGCGAGTCGAGCCTGGCCGACATCCACCGCGACTTCAACGTTCCCCAGGCCAACATGCGCCTGATCCCGCTCGGCGTCGACACGCGCTACTTCCACCCGCGGCCCGACAAGCCGCGCAGGAAGGGCTCCATCGTCGCCGTGGCCTCCGCCGACTCCCCCATGAAGGGTGTCTCGACGCTGCTCAGGGCGGTCGCCAAGCTGGCCACCGAGCGCGACGTGAACCTCACCGTCGTCAGCAAGCCGACCCCTGGAGGGCCCACCGAGCAGCTCGTCCAGGAGCTCTCGCTCCAGGACAGGGTCCGCTTCGTCCACGGCATCTCCGACGACGAGCTCGGCGAACTGATCGCCACCTCCGAGGTCTCCGTCGTCCCGAGCCTCTACGAGGGCTTCTCGCTGCCCGCCGTCGAGCACATGGCGTGCGCCACCCCGCTGGTCGCCAGCCGTACGGGAGCGCTGCCCGAGGTGGTCGGGGACGCGGCGGTGCAGGTCGCGCCCGGCGACCCCGAGGAGCTCGCCGCGGTGCTGCGCCGCCTGCACGACGACCCCGAGGAGCGCGAGCGGGTCGGCAAGGCGGGCTACGACCGCGTGATGGAGCGCTACACCTGGCACGTCGTCGCCAAGAAGACCGTCGAGGCCTACAGAGAGGCCATTGAGGAGTTCGGCAAGTGCTGACCGTCGACTTCGCCCGGCTGCCCGTCGGCCCGGGCCATCGCGTGCTGGACCTGGGCTGTGGCGGTGGCCGCCACGCCTTCGAGGTGCTGCGCAGGGGCGCGGACGTGGTCGCCTTCGACATGGACCAGGGCGAACTCGACGGCGTCAAGTCGATGTTCGCGGCGATGGAGGAGACGGGCGAGGCCAAGGGCACGGGCGAGACCGTGCAGGGCACCGCGCTCGACATGCCGTTCGAGAACGACAGCTTCGACCGGGTGATCGCCGCCGAGGTGCTGGAGCACATCCACGAGGACACCACCGCGATGCGGGAGATCCTGCGCGTGCTCAAGCCCGGAGGGCTGGCAGCGATCACCGTGCCCGCGTTCCTGCCCGAGCGGATCTGCTGGGCGCTGAGCGAGGCGTACCACACGGCTCCCGGCGGGCACATCCGGATCTACACGCTGGCGGAGCTGAGGGCCAAGCTCAAGGCGACGGGCTTCAGGCTCGGGCCGCACCACTTCGCGCACGGCCTGCACGCGCCGTACTGGTGGATCAAGTGCGCGGTCGGCGTCGACAACGACAGCCACCCGCTGGCCATGGCGTACCACAAGCTCCTGGTCTGGGACATCATGAAGCGGCCGAAGACGACCAGGGTGGCCGAGGCCGTGCTGAACCAGGTCGTCGGCAAGAGCCTGGTGCTCTACATCAGGAAGCCTGCGTGATCACGCGGGAGCACGTCCTCCAGACCGCGCTGAGCATCGCAGCCATCCAGGAGGACGACGGCGGCGTGCCGTGGCCCGAGGGACACGTCGACGCGTGGAACCACGTCGAGTGCCTGATGGCCATGTCGGTGGCCGGCCTCGCGGACGAGGTCGAGCGCGGCTACGCCTGGCTGGAGGCCCACCAGCGCGAGGACGGCTCGTGGCCGATGAAGCTGGTCGCGGGCGAGGCGGTCGAGCTGGGCGGCGAGACCAACCACGCCGCATACGTGGCCGTCGGCGCCTGGCACGACCTCCTTGTCACGGGAGACCTGGACAACGCGCGACGGCGTTGGGGCATGGTCAAGGCGGCCCTCGACTACGTGGTCGACCTCCAGACCCCTCGCGGGGAGATCGTGTGGGAGCGCGACGCGCAGGGCCGGCCCTCCGGTTACGCGCTGCTGACCGGCTGCTCCAGCATCCACCAGGGGCTGCGCAGCGGCGTCCTGCTCGCCGACCGCCTCGACGATCCGCAGCCGCACTGGGAGCTGGCCGCCGACCGCCTGGCCGGCACGCTGCAGAACACCCCCGAGGCGTTCGCCGACAAGAGCCGCTTCTCGATGGACTGGTACTACCCGGTGCTCGGCGGCGCCGTCCGCGGCGACCTGGCGCTCGACCTGCTCGACAAGGAGTGGGACGCCTTCGTCGTCCCCGGCCTCGGCATCCGCTGCGTCTCCGACCAGCCGTGGGTGACCGGCGCGGAAACGTGCGAGCTCGTCCTCGCCCTCGACGCCGTCGGTGACCGCGAGCGCGCCGAGCGGCTGTTCGCCGACATGCAGCACCTGCGCCACGAGGACGGCTCGTACTGGACCGGCTGGCAGTTCGCCAACCTCAAGCACTTCCCGCACGAGCGCTCCGGCTACACCGCCGCCGCCGTGATCCTCGCCGCCGACGCCCTGTTCGGGTTCACGCCGGGCGCGGGCCTGTTCCGCGACATCCCCGTCTCCGGCCAGACCCACCCCTTCCAGTACGGCAAGCGCGCATGACCGGCGACAGCCGTGACGGCGACGCCGGTTGATCGCTGGGACCCACAAGCCGTTTTGCCGCTTCTTTGCCGCGAAAGGCGGAGCGCCGCCGAGGACCGCCGCGAAGCGCTCACTAGTTTCGTGAGTGGCCGTTCGATGCGTCTTCGGGGGAAGAGTGGGCGACACGGGCACACTTGCGTTCTTGGACCAGGTCAGGATCGATCCGACCGTCTCCTCTTCGCCGGGTCTCCGACGCCTGCTGGCGAAGGATCCCGCCGAGGCCGATCTCGGCAGGCGCCGCTTCCGCCTGAGATCGGGGCCCGCCCGCGCCGCCATGGAGCGCGCCGAGCGCTCGCACGTCTTCGGATACAACGCCGTCCTCTCCCACGAGACGGGCAGGATCGACGAGCTTCACCCTGAGCAGCGAGGCTTCGCCTACGGGGGCGCCGCGATGGCGTGCGCCACCCTCGACCTGCTCACCATGACCAGGGGCCGGCGCCTTCGGGAGCTACTCGCCGGCCCCGCCATACGGCACCAGCACGCCGCGCACCTCGGCGTCGGCCGTGCCTACGCCGGCCTGCGCGTGCGCCCGCTCTGGGGTCTCGGAAACACGCACCCGTTGCTGCGCTGGCTGGCGGTCGACGGGTTCGGTTTCCAGCGCTCGCTCGCCCGCGCCGACATGATGGTGGGCGAGCGAGCCGTCCCCCACCTGCTCACCAGGAGCCAGCGCGCCCTGTTCGACCAGGGGCTCGGGCGCATGCTGTGGTTCCACGACTGCGCCTCGCCCGAGGACGTCTCGGCGCGCCTCACCGAGTTCCCGGCGACGCGCAGGGCCGACCTGTGGAGCGGGGTGGCGTTCGCGGCCACGTACTTGGGCGGCGCGGACGTGGACGAGATGTGCAGGCTGACCGCCTACGCCGCCTCGGACGGCTTCCGCTCCCATGTGGCGCAGGGTGCGGCCTTCGCCGCGGCCGCCAGGATCGGTGAAGGGCACCTGCCCGGCCACACGGCTCACGCCGTCCAACTGCTCGCGGGAGCGGAGGCGGAGGAGGCGGCCTCCTGGGTGGACAGGGCGCTGATCGGGCTCGGCCACGACCCGCACACCCACGAGGACCTCCTCGGCTGGCAGCTTCACGCCCGCAGGGTGTGGACCTGCAGGAACCGGTGACGGCGGCTCACTCGTAGCCGAGGCCCGGCCGCGCGCAGAGCAGCGTCAGGAGCACCGACGGACGCCCTGGGCCAGACAGACGGCGGACCAGCAGGATCACGCTCTGGTGAGAACGCGGAGCGAACCCGTCACCGCGGTCTCCTTGAACGCGCCGGTCTCCAGCGCGCGCAGATAGACCCGGTACGGCGCCTGCCCGCCGTCGGCCGGATCGGGGTAGATGTCGTGGAAGACCAGCGCACCGCCCACCATCACGTGCGGCGACCAGCCCTCGTAGTCACGCGTCACCGGCTCCTCCGCGTGGCCGCCGTCGATGAAGAGCATCGCCAGCGGCGTGTTCCACAGCCGCGCCACCTGCTCCGACCTGCCCACGATCGCGATGACCTCGTCCTCGAGACCCGCCTCCGCGATCGTCGCGCGGAAGGTCGGCAGCGAGTCCATCCTGCCGAACCGGGGGTCGACGAGCGTGGGGTCGTGGTGCTCCCAGCCCGGCTGGATCTCCTCCGACCCCCTGTGGTGGTCGACCGTCACCACGACCGAGCCGGTCAGGCGGGCGGCGGCGCCGAGGTAGACGGCCGACTTGCCGCAGTAGGTGCCGATCTCGCAGATGGGGCCGCGCGTGCCGTACTGGAGGGCGGTCTCGAACAGCGCCCTGCCCTCGTCGGCAGGCATGAACCCCTTGGCGCGCTCGGCGGCGAGCAGCAGATCCGGCGGCATCTCCATGACGAGCACCTTACTCAACACTCCAACCGAACATTCCTCTTGAACGAGATTCTGGAACCTGTTCTACTTGGCACGTGAACCAGCGCGCCCGCATCGCGATGTCCGACGACGACATCGCCGCCTTCCTCCAGGAATCGCGCAAGCTGCAGCTCGCGACCATCAACCAGGACGGCACCCCGCACCTCGTCACCATGTTCTACGCCATGGACGCCGGCCGGATCGCCTTCTGGACCTACGGCAAGGCGCAGAAGACGCGGAACCTGGAACGCGATCCGCGGGTCAGCTGCCTGATCGAATCCGGCGACGACTACGCCGACCTCCGCGGCGTCCTGGTGTACGGCGTGGCCAAGCAGGTCGACAAGACGCTCGACGTCGGCATGGAGATCGCCAGGCGGATGACCCCTGGCGTGCCCGATGAGCTGCTCCGCGAGTACGTCGAACATACGGGGAAAAAGCGCACCGCCTTCGTCGTGGAGCCGACCAAAGTGGTCTCATGGGACCACAGGAGGCTGTCATGAAGATCAAAGTCGATTACCAGGTCTGCGAGGCCAACGCCGTGTGCATGGGGCTCGCGCCCGAGGTCTTCGAGGTGGACGACGACGACCAGCTGCACATCCTGCTGCCTGAGCCGCCGCCGGAGATGTTGGACCGCGTCCGCCACGCGGTGCGGTCATGTCCGAAAGCCGCCCTCTCTCTGGAGGAGTAACCCCCCATGCGCGCAGCGCTGCTCCACACCGTAGGAGACGACAAGCTCGACATCCGCGACGACGTCACCCTGGCCCCCGTCGGCCCGACCCAGGTACGCGTCAAGATCAGAGCCACCGGCGTCTGCCACTCCGACCTGTCGGCGATGACCGGCGTCGTGCCCCAGCCGGTGCCGCTGATCCTCGGCCACGAGGGCGCGGGCGAGGTCGTCGAGGTCGGCGACCACGTCACCTCCGTCCAGCAGGGCGACCACGTCATCATCAACTGGCGCCCCTCCTGCCAGGAGTGCGCGCTGTGCGTGGGCGGCCAGCCGTACCTGTGCATGAAGTACATCATCGAGTCCTTCACCACCGGCACGTTCAGGCTCGGCGACACGATGGTGTACGGCATGGCGGGCTGCGGCACCTGGGCCGAGGAGATCGTCATCCCGTGGCAGGGCGCCATCAAGGTCGACCCCGACATCCCGTGGGAGGCCGCCGCCCTCATCGGCTGCGGCATCACCACCGGCGTCGGCGCGGCCATCAACACCGCCCGCGTCCGGCCGGGCTCCACCGTCGCCGTCATCGGCTGCGGCGGCGTCGGCCTCTCCGTCATCCAGGGCGCCCGCATCTCCGGCGCGCGTACCATCCTCGCCATCGACCCGCTCACCTCGAAGCACGAGCTCGCACTGAAGGTCGGCGCCACCCACGCCGTCACCCCCGACGACCTTCCGGGCGCGCTCCAGGAGCTCACCGGCGCGCAGGGATTCGACTACGGCTTCGAGGTCGTCGGCAAGGCCGCCACCATCCAGAGCGCCTGGCAGCTCACCCGCCAGGGCGGCGACGTCATCGTGGTCGGCGCGGGCGCCATGGACGACATGGTCCAGATCTCGGCGTTCAGCCTGCTGTTCGAGGGCAAGAACCTGCTTTCCTCCCTGTACGGTGAGGCGGACGTCAGGCACGACTTCCCCTACTTCGGGGAGCTGTACAAGTCCGGCCAGCTCGACCTGGACTCGATGATCAGCGCCCGGATCAAGCTGACGGACCTGAACGACGCGGTCACCGCCCTTCGCAACGGAGAGGCGCTCCGCCAGATCGTCCTGTTCGACTGACGGCAGGCGGTGCGAGGTCTCGCTCCAGGCAGTACGGCGTGCGGGACGCGCAACGGTGAGGTCTTCCGCCAGCGCTCCAGGCGGTTCCGTGTGGGGGCTCAGGCCCCCACACCCCCGCGAACTGCATGGTCCTCACCGTAGGGGGCGCTCCGCGCCTTGGGGCTCGGGCCGGTCCTGTGCGGGGCAAGCCCCCACACCCCCGGCGAGGGGCCCGCCCCTCGCGCACCCTCCGGGCGCACCCGCTCGGCGCCCTCACGAGCCGCTCATGCTGGGCGAGGTAGTCGGGGCAGTCGGCGGGCGAAACGGAGTGATCAGAATTGGACGTTAGTCATCGTGTACCACGTCGGAGCGAATACCAGCAGGGCCAGTGCGCCGAGGACCGCGAACGACTTGAGTGCGCGTGAGGTGGTGATGATCGCGGGTGCGATGGGCCTCAGCTTCCATCGTCCGACCGCGATGAACGCCGCGACGCCTCCCAGCAAGAGATTCGCAGGCACCAATTCGTATTCGCTGCGCGTGATGTGAAAACCAGCCGCGAGGATCATCGTCAGCGTCAGGCCAATGGCGGCGAGCAGCGTCAGCTTCGGTTTGACTCCCGTCATCGCCGGCAGGATCAGGCCGACGCCGCCAAGTACCTCGCAGACCCCGATGAAGACGATCAGGGGCTGCGGCACCGCGGCGTACCAAGCCACGGCCCGGGGCGCTGCCGCATACAGGGCTCCGTCGTACAACAGCACCTTGCCGAAACCGCTGCCGGCAAAGAAGAAGCCGAACAACCCTTGAAGTGACCAGAGTGCGCCGTTGAGCGTGAACCTCGTTCCGCGCCCCTTGGGCTGCTGCTCAATGTCCTTAACGCCGAGTAGGTTCTCGCTGGCGTGCCGGTTCATGTCCTGTCACTACCTTTCTCATCGGGTTGGCCGGGGAACTCGCTGGTTCTGTTTGTTCCTTCGTCAGCACGTGGTGGTCGGTACGTGGTGACAGGACTCATCCGACCACCGCAGCGAGGTCGCGCGCGCCGTCCGTGGGACACGGTGGGACACGCGACACGCGGTCTAGCTGCGAAAACAAGAATTTGTACCGTGACTGCGGACTGGGACGGTTCCCGCGGTGCGGATATCGAGCGTCCAAGATGGGGTGCCCGCCGCCCGAGAAGGTGTGGGCCGCGCTGACCGAGCCCGGACAATGCCCGAGCACCTGAAAGGTGAGGACGAGGCGTCCTGATCGATCGGGCCGGCGGGTTTTCGTTATTGATTGGCAGTTTATCGAAAGCGCGACAAGCCGCCGAGCGGTGAGCATGGCGATGTGCCAAGGAACAAATCCATCATCCTGCTGTCGGCCGGGCATGCGTGCGTGGACGTCTACCAGGGCGCTGTGGCTTCGCTCGTCCCGTTCTTCATCGCCGAGCGCGCCTACACCTACGCCGTGGCCTCGGGCATCGTGCTCGCCGCGTCACTGCTGTCCTCGGTGGCGCAACCGCTGTTCGGCGCGCTGACGGACCGCAGGGCGCTGCCCTGGCTGCTGCCGGTGAGCACGATGCTCGGCGGGCTGGGGATCGCTCTGAGCGGCCTCGCCGGCTCCTACCCGCTGACATTGGCGTTCGTGGCGGTGTCAGGGATCGGGGTCGCCGCCTACCATCCCGAGTCCGCCCGTGTCGCGCGGATCGCCAGCAAGGGCAGTCACACCGCGATGGGCTGGTTCTCCCTCGGCGGCAACATCGGCTTCGCCGTCGCGCCCATCCTGGTCACCGCCGTCGTCGCCACCGGCGGGTTGCGGCTCTCGCCGCTGCTCGCGGTGCCGGCCCTCGCCGGCAGCGTGCTGTGCCTGCCGGTCCTGCGCGCACTGGACAGGACAGCGCGTACCGGTTCCGGCACCGCGGCGCCGGTGGGAGCCGACGACAAGATCTCGTTCGTGAAGCTGTCGCTGGCCGTGGTCTGCCGGTCGGTCGTCTTCGTCGGCCTGAGCACGTTCATCTCGCTCTACGCCCAGCAGCGCACCGCGGGCGGCACCTCGGCGGGCACCGCGGCGCTGTTCGTGCTCTATCTCGGCGGGGCGGTGGGCACCGTGCTGGGCGGCAGCCTGGCCGGCCGCTGGGACCGGGTCACCGTCGTGCGCCGGTCATACCTGCTCACCGTCGCCGCCGTCGCCGGCATTGTGTTCATCCCCGGTCCGGCGTTCTACCTGTTCGTGGCACTGACCTCCGCCGGGCTCTACGTCCCGTTCTCGCTGCAGGTCACCCTCGGCCAGGACTACCTCCCCACGCGCGTCGGCACCGCCAGCGGCATCATGCTCGGCCTGACCGTCAGCGTCGGCGGCCTGGCCGCTCCTCTCCTCGGCGGCCTCGCCGACGCCGCCTCCCTTCAGGTAGCCCTCGCCCCGCTGATCATGATGCCCGCCCTGAGCTGGCTGCTGTTCCGGACACTGCCCGAACCGACCGCGCCGAAGCCGGTAGCACCGGCGCGACAGAGCGCGGACGGCGCGGGGATCGAACCCGTTCCCATCCAGCGGACCTCGTCGGGATGAGCCAGATCGTCTCGACGGGAACCGACACGGTCGGGCCGGTCATCAGGTGGGCGGGCTCAGGCGGACCGCCAGGCCGTCCCAGGACGCGCTCCAGGCCGTACGTGAAGTTCGCCTCGCGCGCTCCCGGCTCAGTCCGAGGCGAAGGCCGCGTCGAACGCCGCCGTCGGCGGGGTGATCGCGTTCAGCTTCCTGATGTAGGCCAGCGCCTCGGGCGCCCCGTCCAGCCTGTCCATCCCCGCGTCCTCCCACTCGATCGAGATGGGTCCGCCGTACCCGATCGAGTTCAGCGCGCGGAAGCAGTCCTCCCACGGCACGTCGCCCCGCCCCGTCGAGACGAAGTCCCAGCCGCGCCGCAGGTCGGCCCACGGCAGGTGGGACGACAGCCGGCCCTTGCGCCCGTCGCCGACCCGCACCTTGGTGTCCTTGCAGTCGACGTGGTAGATCCGGTCGGCGAAGTCGAGGATGAAGCCGACGGGGTCGAGGTCCTGCCACACCATGTGGGAGGGGTCCCAGTTGAGTCCGAAGGCGGGCCTGTTCCCGATCGCCTCCAGGGTCCGCTGGGTCGTCACGTAGTCGTAGGCGATCTCCGAGGGGTGCACCTCGTGCGCGAACCGCACGCCCACCTCGTCGAACACGTCGAGGATAGGGTTCCACCTGTCGGCGAAGTCCTGGTAGCCGGCCTCGATCATGGACGGCGGGACCGGGGGGAACATCGCGACCGTGTGCCAGATGGACGACCCGGTGAACCCGACGACGGTGTCGACGCCGAGCAGCGCGGCGGCACGGGCGGTGTTCTTCAGCTCCTCGGCCGCGGCCAGCCGTACCGACTCGGGGTCTCCCGAGCCCCAGACGCGCGCGGGCAGGATCGCCTGGTGGCGGGCGTCGATGGGGTGGTCGCAGACCGCCTGTCCCGCCAGGTGGTTGGAGATGGCCCACACCTTGAGGCCGTGCTTGTCGAGCTGGGCCCGCTTGGCGGCGATGTACGACGGGTCGGCGACGGCCTGGCCGACGTCGAAATGGTCGCCCCAGCAGGCGATCTCCAGGCCGTCGTAGCCCCATTCGGCGGCCAGCCTGCACACCTCGTCGAACGGCAGGTCGGCCCACTGGCCCGTGAACAACGTGACTGGTCTCGTCATGAGATCTCCTTGTAGCAACCCTCGGCCGCGCTCTGCTCGACGGCCGCCAGCACCCGCTGCACCCTCAGCCCGTCGGCGAATGACGGGGAAGGGTCCGTCCCGTTGCCGACCGCCTCGAGGAAGTCCTTGATCTCGTGCGTGAACGTGTGCTCGTAGCCGAGCCCGTGCCCCGGCGGCCACCACGCACCCACGTAGGGGTGGTCGGGCTCGGTGACGAGCACGCGCCTGAAGCCCGTGTCGCCCGAGGACACCCACAGCTCGTTCATGGCCTCGAAGTCGAAGGCCAGGCTGCCGAGCGACCCGTTGACCTCCAGGCGCAGGGCGTTCTTGCGCCCCGTGGCGAACCTGGTCGCCTCGAAGGAGGCCAGCGCCCCCTGCGACATCCGCCCGATGAACAGCGCCGCGTCGTCGACGGTGACCGTCCCCTTCTCGGCGGTACGGCTGCCGCCGAGCCCCGAGGAGGCCGACGCCAGCGGGCGTTCCCTGACGAAGGTCTCGGTGAGCGCCGAGACGCCCACGATCGTCTGCCCCGTGACGAACTGGGCGGTGTCGATGATGTGCGCCCCGATGTCGCCGAGCGCCCCCGAGCCCGCCTTGTCCTTCTGCAGCCGCCACACGAGGGGGAACTCGGGGTCGACGATCCAGTCCTGCAGGTACTGCGCCCTGACGTGCCTGATCTGCCCGAGCTCACCCGCGGCGACCATCCGCTGCGCCAGCGCGATGGCGGGCACGCGCCGGTAGTTGAAGGCGACCATCGACCTGCCGGTCGAGGCGGCGGCCGCCGCCACCATGGCCTGCGCCTCCTCGACCGTGTTCGCGAGCGGCTTCTCGCAGATGACGTGCTTGCCGGCCTGGAGCGCCGCGATGGCGATCTCGGAATGAGAGTCGCCGGGCGTGCAGATGTCGACGATCTGCACGTCGTCGCGGTTGACCAGCTCTCTCCAGTCGGTCTCCACCGCGGCCCAGCCCATCCGTGCCGCGGCGTCAGTGGCGGCCTCGAGCGACCTGCCGGACAGCGCCGCCATGACGGGCGTCACCGGCAGGTCGAAGAAGGCCGCCACGTTACGCCAGGCCTGGGAGTGGACGCGTCCCATGAACGCGTAGCCCACCATGCCGACGCCGATGGTCGTTCGTGTCATCAGGATTCAAACCCCAGAGGTAGGTACTTCTGCACGTTCTCCTTCGTGATGGTCTCCGAAGCGAGCGTGATCGACTGCGGAACCTGGTTCTCCACGAGGTCGCTCATGCCCTTTCCCTGGGCTATCAACCTCGCGAGCTTGACGGCCGACGAGGCCATGGTCGGGCTGTAGGTGACGGTCGCCTCCAGCACCGAGTTGCCCGACTGGATCTCCCGCATGGCGTTGGCCGAGCCGGCGCCGCCCACCATGAAGAACTCGTTCCGCCCCGCCTCCTTGATCGCCGCGAGGACGCCGACGCCCTGGTCGTCGTCGTGGTTCCACATCGCGTCGATCTTCTTGTGCGCCTGGAGCAGGTTGGCCGCGACCTTGTTGCCCGTCTCGACGGTGAACTGGGCGTCCTGCTTGGCGGTGACGCTGAAGCCGTACGTCTTGAGCGCGTCGGCGAAGCCCTTGCTGCGGTCCTGGGTCAGCGGCAGGGTGGCGATGCCCTGGATCTCGACGATCACGGGGTTGATGACGCCCTTGTCCTTCAGCTTCTTGCCGATGTAGTGGCCCGCGGCGACACCCATGCCGTAGTTGTCGCCGCCGATCCAGGTGCGGTAGGCGAGCTTGTCGGGGAAGACGCGGTCGAGGTTGATCACGGGGATGCCCGCGCCGGTGGCCTGGAGCGCGATCTGATTGAGCTGCTGGCCGTCGTTGGGCAGGAGGACCAGGGCGTTCACCTTGGCCGCGATCAGCGACTCGACGGCAGAGATCTGCGCGTTGATGTCGTTGGTCGGCTCGACCGGCTTGAACTCAACGTCGGGGTACTGCTTGGCGGCGGCCTCGGCGTTCTTGGCGATGGCCGCGATCCACCCGTGGTCGGCGGCGGGCGCGGAGAAGCCGATGACGACCTTCGTGCCCGGCTGGTCGTTGCCGCCGGCGGCGGGGGCGGGCGCGGCGCTCTGCGCGGACGGCTGGGCGGCGGGCTGGTTGCTGGTGCATCCGGTGGCCAGCAGGACGGCCCCGCCAACGAGGAAACCTCTGCGCGCGACTTTCTCGGTCATGGTGCTCTCTCCTTGAGGTTTCGCCGCTGGAGAAGGACGGCGATGACGATGATCAGGCCCTTGGCGATCAACTGGTCGCTGGTGTTGAGCCCGTTGAGGATGAACAGGTTGGTGATCAAGGTGAAGATCAGCAGGCCGAGGATGGAGCCGATGATCGTGCCCCGGCCGCCGGTGAGCAGGGTGCCGCCGATGATGACCGCGGCGATCGCGTCCAGTTCGTAGAGGTCTCCATGGGTGGAGGAGCCCGTGGTGGTCCTCGCCATGATCAGGATGGCGGCGATCCCGCAGCAGAACCCCGACAGCGCGTACAGCAGCATCGTGTGCCGCCGCACGTCGATTCCGGCCAGCCGCGCGGCCTCGGGGTTGCCGCCGACGGCGTAGGTGCGGCGGCCGAAGGTGGTGCGGTTCAGCACGATCCAGCCGACCGCGACCACCAGCGCGAAGATGTAGACCAGCAGGGGGACGCCGAGCACCCTGGTGGTCGACAGCGCGACCACCGCCTCGTTGCCCTGCTGGATGAGTTGCGTCTTGCGGTCCGACATCCGCTGGGCCAGACCGCGGGCGGCCACCAGCATGGCCAGCGTGGCGATGAACGGCACCATCCGCCCGTAGGCGATCAGCAGGCCGTTGACCAGGCCCGCTCCGGTGCCGACGAGGACGGCGCAGAGGCCCATGACGAACGGCCCGTAGGACTGGGTGGCGAGCGTGGTCGCCCACACCGAGGCCAGCGCCATGATCGCGCCGACGGACAGGTCGATGCCACCGCCGATGATCACGAAGGTCATGCCGACGGTGATGACCCCGATGGTCGCGGCCAGCGAGAGGATGCTGATCAGGTTGGAGGGGGTGGCGAAGTTCCCCGGTACGGTCACCAGGCCCACGACGGCCAGCAGCACCAGCGCCGCCACCAGGCCCAGATGTCGCACCTCGCCGAACCTGGCGAACACGCCGCCGCCCATGCCCGCGGTCGCGGGAACGCCTTCGGACTTCACGCCGCACTACCTTCCATGATCATGTCCAGCACCGCGTGCTCGTCGAGCTCCTGGGCGGCGGCCGAGTGGATGACGCGGCCCTCGCGGACCACCAGCACGCGGTCGGCCAGACCCAGCACCTCCGGCACCTCGCTCGAGACCAGCAGGACTCCTATGCCCTCGTCGGCCAGCTTTCTGATCACCGCGTACAGCTCGGCCCTCGCGCCCACGTCCACCCCTCTGGTCGGCTCGTCGAGCAGGAGCAGCTTGCGGTCGTTGAGCAGCCACCTGGCCAGCACCGCCTTCTGCTGGTTGCCGCCGGACAGCGTCTTGATCGGCCGCTGCGGATCGGCCGGCCTGATGTCGAGCAGCTGCACGAGCTGCCTGGCCTCGGCGTCCTCGCGGGCCCTGTCCAGCCAGCCGAACCTGGCGTAGCGGCCGAGGCTGCCGAGCGTGATGTTGACCGTCACCGTCTGGTCGAGCAGCAGCGCCTGCGCCTTGCGTTCCTCGGGGGCCAGGCCCATGCCCTGCCGTACGGCGCGGGTGGTGGACCTGGACACGGGGCTGCCGTCCAGCAGGACCCGGCCCGTGGCGCGGCGCGCGCCGTACACGGCCTCGAGGATCTCCGAGCGGCCCGAGCCGACCAGTCCCGCCAGCCCGACGATCTCGCCGGCCCGCACCGAGAAGGAGACGTCGGCGAACACGCCGGGCGCGCCGAGGTTCTCCACGCGCAGGACCTCCGCGCCAGGGGCGGCGCCCGAGCGCGGCGGGAAGACGTACTCCACGTTGCGGCCGGTCATGAGCGAGACGACCTGCGAGGTCGGGGTGTCGCGGGCGGGCAGGCCGACCGCGACCGTCCTGCCGTCCTTGAGCACGGTGACCCTGTCGCCGATCTCCCTGATCTCCTCCAGGCGGTGGGAGATGTAGACGACGGCCACGCCCTGCGCGGTGAGCTCCCTGATGATGCGGAACAGGTTGCCGACCTCGTCGTGGGCGAGCGCGGCCGAGGGCTCGTCCATGACGATCACGCGGGCGTCGTGGGAGAGCGCGCGGGCCATCGAGACGACCTGCTTGGCGGCCGGGGAGAGCCTGCCGACCTCCTTCGACGGCCTGATCTCGCCGTGGCCGAGCCTGGTGAGGATCTCGGTGGCGGTGCTCCTGAGCGTCTTGCGGCGGGTGAAGCCGAGCCGGGTGGGCTCGTGGCCGAGCATGATGTTCTCGGCCACGCTGAGCCCGTCCACGAGGTCGAGTTCCTGGTACATGGTGGCCACGCCGAGCCTGATGGCGTCGACGGGACTGCTCGGCGCGATGGTCGTGCCGTTGAGCTCGATGGTCCCCGCGTCGGGCCGATGAACCCCTGCGAGCACCTTGATGAGCGTGGACTTGCCCGCGCCGTTCTGGCCGAGCAGGCAGTGGACCTCTCCCGCCCGCACGTCGAGGTCCACTCCGTCCAGCGCCCGCACGCCGGGGAACTGCTTGACGATGCCATTCATGATCAACATGTGAGGATCCTGTTGATGTTGTCGGGAGCGAGGTAGTGCTCGATGGCCAGCGTCCCCGCGCCCAGCGCCGCCGCCTCGACCCCGGTACGGCTCGTCACGATGACCAGCTCATGGGTGGCCAGCGGGAGCGAACGCCGGTAGACGGTCTCGCGGATGCCGGCCATCAGGTGCTCGTGCGCCGTGGCCAGCACGCCGCCGATGACGATGACCTCGGGGTTGAAGAAGTTGACGAGCCCGGCGAGCACCTCGCCGATGACCCTGCCCGCCTCCCTGACCAGGCGCAGGGCCTGGGTGTTGCCCTTCTGGACGAGCGCGACGACGTCGGAGCCCGTCTCGGCGGCGAAGCCGAGCTCGGTGAGCCTGCGGGCGAGCGCGTGACCGCCCGCGACCGCCTCCAGGCACGCGGTGTTGCCGCAGTGGCAGGCCGCGTCGTCGTGGCCGCTCACCCTGATGTGCCCGATGTCGCCGGCCGAGCCCTGCGCGCCCCTGTGCAATGCGCCGTCGGCCACGATGCCGCAGCCGATGCCGGTGCCGACCTTGACGAACAGCAGGTGCCTGACGGCGGGGAAGGCGTTGCGGTGCTCCCCCAGCGCCATCACGTTGACGTCGTTGTCGACCAGGCTCATGGCGGCGAAGTGGTCGCGGATCGGGTAGCCGTTCCAGCCCGGCATGATCGGCGGATTGTTCGGCCTGCCCGTCGCGAACTCGACCGGCCCCGGCACGCCGACCCCCATCGCGCTGAGCGCCTCGTGCGGGCGTCCTGTGCGGTCGAGCAGGTCACGGATCCTGCGGTCCACGTGGTCGAGCACGGCCACGGGTCCTTCGCCGATGCGGATCGGGTCCTCGGCCTCGGCGATCACCTGCCCCGTGAGGTCCATCAGCGCGATCCTGCAGTGGGTCGCGCCGAGGTCGACGCCGGCGACCGCGTGGTCCTCGGTGTGCAGGCGCAGCCGGCGCGGCGGCCTGCCACCCGTGGAGTCGCCCGCGTGCGTCTCCTCGACCAGCCCGCGCTCGATGAGCGCGTCGACCCGCTGGGAGATCGTGGACCTGGCCAGGCCCGTGATCCTGGCGAGGTCCGACCGTGTGGTGGCCGAGCCGTTGCCGATCAGCGTCAGAACATCGCCCGGCGAGCCGGGGACGTCACCCGTCATGCCGCGACCATAAGAGGGTACTTATGACGAAAGCAAGGGATCATGAGCCTGTAATGCGACTGATATCTGCACTTCTTCTGCTGAGGATCGAACAAAGTTGGGTCTTGACCGGCAGAACCTGTGGATCTACGACCGAAAAAGGGGACCACCCCTCCAACGAGGTGATCCCCTGGGCGTCCGAGGGCGGCTAGAGCATCGCCTTCATAGAGTCGGCCGCCGACAGCACGTAGGGCTGCTCGACCATGATCGAGTCCCAGTTGTCGGCGATCGTCTCCGGCGTCAGGTCGTCGGCCTTCCACCCCGGCCCCTCGGCGACGAACACCCTCGCCACCTTCCCGCCGCCGACGGTGAACACCTCGCCCGACACCTCGCACGTGTCGTGCGCGAGGAAGGCCACCAGCGCGCTCACCCGCTCCGCCGTGAACTTGGCCTCGAACTCGGCCGGCAGCAGCGCCTCGGTCATGCGCGTCCAGGCGACGGGCGCGATCGCGTTGGCCTTGATGCCGTTGCGCGCGCCCTCGATCGCCAGCGTCTTGGTCAGCCCGACCAGGCCCATCTTGGCCGTGGAGTAGTTGGCCTGGCCGAAGTTGCCGAACAGGCCCGCGGGCGAGGAGGTGTTGACGACGCGCCCGTAGCCCTGCTCCTTGAGATAGGGGTAGGCGGCCTGGCTGACCAGGTAGGAGCCGCGCACGTGCACGGCGAGCACCGCGTCGAACTCCTCGACCGTCATCTTCCCGAACGACTTGTCGCGCAGGATGCCCGCGTTGTTGACGACGATGTCGATCTTGCCGAACGCGTCGACGGCGGACTGGACGATCGCCTTGGCGCCCTCGGGGGTGGCGACGTTGTCGGTGTTGGCGACGGCCTCTCCGCCGTTCTTCCTGATGAGCTCGACGACCTCGGCCGCCGGACCCGCCGAGGCGCCGGTGCCGTCGAGCGCGCCGCCGAGGTCGTTGACCACGACCCGCGCGCCTCTCTCGGCCAGGAGGAGCGCGTGCGAGCGGCCGAGACCGTGCCCGGCGCCCGTGATGATCGCGACCTTGCCGTCGAACCGGAGCATGCGAACCCTCCACCGTAGGAGAACAACATTCTAGTAAGAGCACAATATCTCGATGGAGCTGTTGCGGACAGTGATCAGTCATGCGGATTTCTGCTAGAGTTCTTGACCCCGCTAGGGCGGCGGTCAAGGACGACACCCCTCCCTGTACGGCCCCGCCCACCATCCGGGCTGGAGGCCTCGCATGCCCACACAGCCGCCCCTCCGCGTGGTCCAGTGGGCCACGGGCGCTGTCGGCAGCTTCGCGCTGCGGAGTGTGCTCACCCGACCGGAGTTCGAGCTCGCGGGCGTTCTCGTCTACGACCCGGACAAGGTTGGCATGGACGCGGGCGAGCTGGTGCGCATGCCGGAGACGGGCGTCACGTGCACCGACGACGTGGAGCGGATCATGGCCCTCGACGCCGACTGCGTCCTGCACATGCCGCTGCCCGCCTCCTACTTCGGCCGCGACCAGACCTCGGACATCGAGACGATCTGCGCGCTGCTCGCCTCGGGCAAGAACGTGATCACCACCACGGGCTTCGTCTACCCGCGCTCCTACGGCCCCGGCGTCGTCGAGCGCATCGAGCAGGCCTGCAAGAAGGGCGGCACCTCGCTCCACGGCACCGGGATCAACCCCGGTTTCATGAGCGACTTCCTTCCGCTGGCGCTGACCGGGCTCTCGAGCAGGGTCGACCACGTCTACGTGCGCGAGTCGTCCGACTTCCGCGGCCACCCGTCCCGGCAGGTGGTGGTGGACCTGATCGGCTTCACCCGCTCGGCCAAGGACTACACCGCCGCCGTCCGGCCGTACCGGGCCTTCCAGCGCTCGCTCTTCGCGGAGAGCGTGCAGCTGGTGGCCGACGCGCTCGACGTGCGGCTCGACGAGGTGGAGGAGAGCGACGAGTTCGAGCTGGCGACCGAGGAGTTCGAGATCGCGGCGGGGCTGGTCCGCGAGGGCACGGTCTGCGCCTCCCGCTGGGTCTTCTCGGGGCTGGTGCGGGGGCGGCCGTTCATGACCATCGAGTGCGTCTACAAGGCCGACTCGACCAAGGTGCGCCGCTGGCCCGAGCCGGGGTTCGCGATCCACATCGAGGGGGTGCCGCAGATAATGGTGACCGTGGACGAGGTCTCCCACGGGCTCGCGGCGGCCGCGGCGCGGGCGGTCAACAACGTGCCCGCCGTGTGCGCGGCGCCGCCCGGCATCCGCACCATGCTCGACCTGCCCGTCCCGACCGGCCGTCACACCGTCACCCGCCACTGACCGCCGTCGGCGGCCGGCGGGTCAGCTGAGCGCGCCCTCCCTCGACAGGATCTGCGGCACGACCACGTCGGCCCAGGCGGCGAGCACCTCGTCGCCCGGCAGATCGGCCTCGAGCAGCGCGAGCCCAGGCGTGGGCACGGCCGCCCCGAGCTCCACCAGCAGCGGGCGGAAGTGGGCCTCCACGGCGAGGGCGTGCCTGGGGTCGCCCATGACCAGCACGGGCAGCGCCGTCTTGCCCGCCAGTGCCCTCGGCGGCAACCGGTCGAGGAACGCCTTGAGCAGCCCCGTGTAGGTGGCCTTGTAGGTGGGGCTGACCAGCACGACCACCGACGCGCTCCGCACCAGGTCAAGCGCCACCTCCAGGCCGGCGTGCGCGCCGGGGTCGAGGAGGAGGGGGGCGAGGGCCGACAGGTCGACCACGTCCCGCCCCCCTTCGTGACCGAGCCTGGCGGCGATGGCATCGGTGGCCGCCACTGCGGCGCCATGGGTTCTGGATCCCGCTCGCGGGTTGCCGACGACGGTGACGATGCTCATCGCTCTCCTCTGGCCGCTGCTCAGCCTTCGCGACCGACGCTACGCATGCGGTGAGAGTAAGTCAATTTTTCCTACTTGATTTACATAGAATGCCAGACGTCCCGCTCTCCGCGGGCGCACCTGACCCTGCCCCTGGCCTCCAGCCAGACCAGATGCGCGAGCGTCTCGTTGTTGGCCGCGCGGCGCATGAACGGCTGGATCGTCTCCCACGGCCGCGACCACGTCAGCCTGGTGGCGATGTCCCAGCAGGTGATGCCGTCGTGGGCGGCCACCACGCCCTCGATCTCGGCCAGCCGCTCCTCGTGGTGGCCGATCACGTAGTCCACCCGCTCGGCCAGTTCCATGAAGCGGTACTCGTGCGCGGGCAGCACCTCCTCCACGTCGAGCTTGCGCACGGCGAGCAGCGCGTCGAGGTAGTCGGCCAGCGGGTTGGGCCCTGACTGCGGGTGCACCGCCACGATCGGGGTGATCTTGGCGAGCACGTGGTCGCCGGAGAACAGCACCTTGCGCTCGTCGGAGACGAAGCACAGGTGTCCCGGCGAGTGCCCCGGCGTCCACACCGCCCGCAGGTCCCAGCCGGGCAGGCCCAGCCGTTCACCGTCCTCGACCAGCCGGTCGGGCCGTGCCATCGTCACCATGTGCCTGATCATCATGGACGCGCCCGCCAGCTCGCCCAGCGTGGCCTCGGGCACGCCCGACCTGACCAGCAGCGCCCTCTCCTTCTCCACCAGCGACTCGACGTACTCGTCGTCGTAGCGGTCGCTCAGCAGGCTCGCGTCGGCGGGGTGGAGCGCGATCCACGCGCCGGACGCCTCGCGGATGCGTCCGGCCAGCCCGTAGTGGTCGACGTGGATGTGGGTGACGAGCACGGCCTTGACGTCGGTGATCGCGTAGCCGGCGACCGCGAGGCCCGCGGCCAGCGCGTCGTAGGCCTCGTCGGTGTTCCAGCCCGCGTCGATGATCGCCACTCCGTCGGGCAGTTCGAGGGCGTAGACGAGGACGTAGCGCAACGGATTGATCGGGATCGGCACCGGGATCGACCACAGGCCCGGACGGACCTTCTCGACCACGGGAAGCGTCCCGTCCAGCCAGGCGGCCCGTTGAGCCTCGTTCGCCGCCGTCACCACAAACTTCGACATCTCACCATTGTTCCAGAACCATGTTCGGTTTTGGTGGCCCATGGATGAAGCCTCCAGGGCAGGACATCCGCGACAGCCCCACTGGAGGTCGTCGCCCAGGCCGCGGACGGCAGGTCCGCCGTCGACCTGGCGCTGTCGCACCGCCCCGACGTGGCCGTGGTCGACCTGGAGATGCCCGCCCTCGGCGGGCTCGAGGTCAGCGCCGAGCTGGCCGCCACGTGGATCCCGGGCTGGCCGCCGACGCCCTGACCGCCCCCGAGTGCCCGCTCACGCCGCGCGAACTGGAGGTGCTGCGGCCGGCGGGTTCGACACGCCGGTGGCGGTGATCGCCCGCCGTACGCACCTGTCGGGCGGGACGGTCCGCAACCATCGGAGTCCTTCTAGGCTGGAGAGATGATTGAAGACGTTCGCGTCCACCCTGAGATCTTCGAGCTGAGGCCCGACTTCGCCGTGCTGGTCATGACCGCGTACGGCCTGCGCAACGGTCCCACGGACGACCGCTCGCGCGCCTGGCTCGAGGAGGCGTCGTCGCATGCCGTACGGCAGGAGAAGATCGACCCGTGGCGCGAGGCCTACCGGGCCTTCGGCGCCAAGCCGCAGCGGACCAGGCCCTCGGTCGACGCGCTGACCCGCCGTCTGCCGCTACCCGAGATCAACCTCGTGGTCGACGCCTACAACGCCGTCAGCGTCAAGCACGTGCTGCCGATCGGCGGCGAGGACCTGGGCCACTACCGGGGCGCTGCGCACCTGATGCGGGCCAGGGGCGACGAGCCTTCTGAGGAGGCGCTCGGCACGCCCGACGCGGGCGAGGTGATCTGGCGCGACGACGTCGGCGTCACCTGCAGGCGCTGGAACTGGCGTCAGGTGGTGCGCACCAGGATCACCGAGGAGACCACCGACGCGCTGTTCCTCCTGGAGCGGCTCGAACCGCTCTCGCTGGAGGAGCTGAAGGAGGCCGGGGAGGAGCTCGCGGAGCTGCTCACGCGGATCACATCGGACATTAAGGTCGAAACCCGACTCATTGTTAGCAGGAGGTAAAACCTCCCCCTGATCGTTGATACCGAATGGTAACAATGGCTGCACCCCCAGGAATGACTAGGGAGGCGTGACCACTTTGGACTCTCCTGAGAGGATCAGGCGGAGTGGTGTGGCCTCAAGGGCGCACTCTGCCGGTCGAGGCGAGTAGCCTTGGACAGGTTCTCTATCATCAACGCCGATCTGCGGAAGAGGGCGATTTCCGCCGTGTCGTCTGAGTCGTCGCGGACAAACCCGCTGGCAAGCTTTGGGCAGAATGAATGGCTTGTCGACGAGCTGTACCAAAAGTATCTCCAGGACCCCGAGTCTGTAGACAAGGCTTGGTGGAACTTCTTCGCTGACTACAACCCTGACTATGGACCGGGCAGAACCCCGGCCAGGGAGGCGGCGAACGGCACAGCGACCGCGCCTGCCCCCGCTGCTCCTAAGGCCGCCGTGACTACCACCGCTACTGAGAAGCCCAAGGTCTCCACTCCCGTGCCCGCCGGCGCGGAAGAGGTCAAGCTGCGCGGTGCCTCGGCCCGCACGGCGGCGAACATGGACGCCTCGCTGGTCGTGCCGACGGCCACCAGCGTCAGGGCCATTCCCGCCAAGCTGCTCATCGACAACCGCATCGTGATCAACAATCACCTCGCGCGCGGTCGCGGCGGCAAGATCTCCTTCACGCACCTGATCGGCTACGCCATCGTCAAGGCGCTGAAGACCATGCCGGAGATGAACTTCTCCTACGCCGAGGTCGACGGTAAGCCCACGCTGGTCAAGCCCGAACATGTCGGCTTCGGCCTGGCGATCGACGTGCAGAAGAGCAACGGCGAGCGCCAGCTCCTCGTGCCGTCGATCAAGGCCGCGGAGGACATGGACTTCCGCCAGTTCTGGATGGCCTACGAGGACGTCGTCCGCAAGGCCCGCTCGGGCAAGCTCGGTGTCGACGACTTCGTCGGCACCACGATCTCGCTGACCAACCCCGGCACGATCGGCACCGTCCACTCGGTGCCGCGCCTCATGCCGGGACAGGGCACGATCATCGGCGTCGGCGCGATGGACTACCCGGCCGAGTACCAGGGCGCCTCGCCCGACACGCTCTCGCGCCTGGCCGTCTCCAAGGTGATGACCCTCACCAGCACCTACGATCACCGGATCATCCAGGGCGCCCAGTCGGGCGACTTCCTGCGCACGATCCACCGGCTGCTGCTGGGCGAGGGCGGCTTCTACGACGAGATCTTCGAGGCGCTCAGGATCCCGTACGAGCCGGTCCGCTGGACGCGGGACGTCTCGGCCTCCCACGACGACGACGTGGCCAAGTCCGCCCGGGTGATCGAGCTCATCCACGCCTACCGGGTCCGCGGCCACCTCATGGCCGAGACCGACCCGCTGGAGTACAAGCAGCGCAAGCACCCCGACCTCGACATCCAGTCCCACGGCCTGACGCTGTGGGACCTGGAGCGCGAGTTCGCCACCGGCGGTTTCGGCGGCCGCCCGCTGATGAAGCTGCGCGAGATCCTCGGCGTGCTGCGCGACTCCTACTGCCGCACCGTCGGCATCGAGTACATGCACATCCAGAACCCGGAGGAGCGGGCCTGGATCCAGGCGCGGGTGGAGAAGCCGCACGCCAAGCCCGACCGCGAGGAGCAGCTCCACGTGCTCGCGCGCCTCAACACGGCGGAGGCGTTCGAGACCTTCCTGCAGACGAAGTTCGTCGGCCAGAAGCGCTTCTCCCTGGAGGGCGCCGAGTCCCTCATCCCGCTGCTCGACTCGGTCATCAGCGAGGCCGCAGGCGAGAGCCTCGACGAGGTCGTCATCGGCATGGCCCACCGCGGCCGGCTCAACGTGCTGGCCAACATCGTGGGCAAGTCCTACGGCCAGATCTTCGGCGAGTTCGAGGGCAACATCGACCCCCGCACCGCCCACGGCTCCGGCGACGTGAAGTACCACCTGGGCGCCAGCGGCACCTTCACCGCGCCGACCGGCAAGACCATCGTCTCCTCCGTGGTCGCCAACCCCTCCCACCTGGAGGCGGTCGACCCGGTCCTCGAGGGCGTCGTCCGCGCCAAGCAGGACCTGCTGGAGCGCGGCGAGGAGGGCTTCTCCGTCCTGCCCGTGCTCGTCCACGGCGACGCCGCCTTCGCGGGCCAGGGCGTCGTGGCCGAGACGCTCAACCTGTCGCAGCTGCGCGGCTACCGCACCGGCGGCACCGTGCACATCGTGGTCAACAACCAGGTCGGCTTCACCACCTCGCCCGCCTCGTCGCGAAGCAGCGTCTACGCGACCGACGTGGCGCGGATGATCCAGGCGCCGATCTTCCACGTCAACGGCGACGACCCCGAGGCCGTCGTCCGCGTCGGCAGGCTGGCCTACGAGTACCGCCAGACCTTCCGCAAGGACGTCGTCATCGACATGGTCTGCTACCGCCGTCGCGGCCACAACGAGGGCGACAACCCGGCCTACACGCAGCCGCTGATGTACGACATCATCGACGCCAAGCGTTCGACCAGGAAGCTCTACACCGAGGCGCTGATCGGCCGCGGCGACATCACGGTCGAGGAGGCCGAGTCGGCGCTGCGCGACTACCAGGCGAAGCTGGAGCAGGCCTTCACCGAGGTCCGCGAGGCTGCCAAGCACCCCGCCGACTCCGGCGAGCTGCAGGTGCGCACCACCGAGATCGTCAAGTGGTCCCACGCGGACACGCCGACGGCGATCTCCGACGAGACGCTCAAGCGCGTGGTCGACACCCAGCTCAACCTGCCCGAGGGCTTCACCCCTCACCCGCGTCTCGCGCCGATCATCCAGCGTCGCGGTCAGATGGTGGAGCAGGACAGCATCGACTGGGCCATGGGCGAGACCATCGCCTTCGGCTCGCTGCTCATCGACGGCCACCCCGTCCGGCTGGTCGGCCAGGACTCCCGCCGCGGCACGTTCGTCCAGCGCCACGCGGTGCTGGTCGACCGTCTCACCGGCGAGGACCACACGCCGCTCAAGACCTTCAACCATGGCACGACCAAGTTCTACGTCTACGACTCGCTGCTGAGCGAGTACGCGGCGCTGGGCTTCGAGTACGGCTACAGCGTGGTCAGGCCCGACGCGCTCGTCGCGTGGGAGGCGCAGTTCGGCGACTTCGTCAACGGCGCCCAGACGATCATCGACGAGTTCATCTCCTCCGGTGAGCAGAAGTGGGGCCAGAAGTCCGGCGTCGTGCTGCTGCTGCCGCACGGCTACGAGGGTCAGGGCCCCGACCACTCCTCGGCCCGCATCGAGCGCTTCCTTCAGGTCTGCGCGCTCGACAACATGACCGTCGTCCAGCCGACCACCCCTGCCAACTACTTCCACCTGCTGCGCTGGCAGGTCGAGTCGGGCAGGCACAAGCCGCTGGTCGTCTTCACGCCCAAGTCGCTGCTGCGGCACAAGAAGGCGACCTCGAGCGCCGCCGAGTTCACCTCCGGCACCTTCCAGCCGGTCATCGGCGACACCACGGTCGACCCCGGCAAGGTCACCAAGGTCGTGCTGTGCTCCGGCAAGGTCTACTACGACCTCGCCGCAGCCCGCGAGAAGTCGCCCGCCGCCGACAACACGGCGATCGTCCGCATCGAGCGGCTCTACCCGTTCCCCGAGGACGAGCTCAACGCCGAGCTCGCCCGCTACAGCCCCACAGTGGAGCTGGTCTGGGCGCAGGACGAGCCGGTCAACATGGGGCCGTGGCCGTACCTCACGCTGAAGCTGGCGGAGAACCCAGACCTGTTCGGCGGCCGCCGCCTGCGCAGGGTCTCCCGCACGCCCAACAGCTCCCCCGCGACCGGCTCCCACGCCGCTCACGACAGGGAGCTGGAGGAGATCCAGCACGCGCTGTTCGGCTGACGCACGATCGAACGCCCCGGCCTGTGACAGGCCGGGGCGTTCGGCTTTCCCGAGGGTGCCGGGTTCTACCAGGTGAAGGCCAGGCCGTATTCGGCGTAGACCTTCTGCTGGAGCTTCCATGCCTGCGGCGCGTAGGCGGCGTAGAAGTCCTTGCCGCATTCCAGGTCCTCGAGCGCGGCCTTGACCTCCTTCTTCAGGTACGGCCTGGCCTGCGCGGGCGTCATGCGCGGGAACACGATCTTGGCCTGGGCCGGCGCGCGTACACCCTGCTCACGAGCGACCTCCGTGCGCTCGTCAAGGAAGGCCTTGCGGCCCCGCTCGGCCAGGTCCGTCGGCTTGGCCGAGGTGACCTTGAGGCAGGTGGCGAAGGACCCGCCCAGCTTGATCAGGTTCGGGGCGCCGTTCAGCTCGGTTTCGGCCAGCTTGTCGTAGGCGCCGTCGAGCTGCGTGTAGTAGTCATCAGTCGAGCTGACGTCCTTGCCGAGAACGGTCTTGACCGACTCGACGAAGCACTTGTCCTGAGCGGCCTGGTATGCCTTGTGCTTCGATTCGGGCAGGGCCAGGATGATCTTGTCGTTCGGGTGATCCTTTCCTTCGTGGCTCTTGGGGTAGACGTGCCACGACCAGACGCCGAAGCCCTCCTTGGCCCGCTTGGCGCGCATGGCGGCGTAGTCGCCGTTGAGGGCTTTGCGGTCGGCGTCGCTCCTGGTGTCCTTGTCGATGTCGGCGGGCAGGTACTCCAGGCCCGCCGCCTTCATGCAGGAGACCTGGGCCTGCTCCAGCTTGACCGCGTTGGCGTGGGCGGTGTCGTACTCGGGTGAGGGGGTGACGGCGACAGCCGCCACCAGCAGGGCGTTGAGCAACAACATGGTGCGTGTTCTTCCTTTCCTAGCAAGGAATCTGGAGACGGGAAGCGTTGGGTGACGGCTCGGGCATCGAGGCGGCCGCCTCGACCCCGAGCAGGGCGGTGCCGGTGACGGTGCCCTTCGGCACGACGTACGCGCGGCCGCCGGGTGTCTCTGTCTTGTCCTTCGTGATGACGTAGCGGATGCCGAGGTAGCGGTAGGTCTCCTTGTCGAAGACCAGCTCGGAGCGCATGTACTCGTCCTCGGCCATGCCAACGGCAATGCCGGGCCTGCCCGCGGCGTCGGTCACGTCGGGGAAGAGACTGATGCCCTCGAGCCCCGACGCCACCTCGAACAGGGGCGCGGCCAGGCTGGGCCTCGCGGCCGACATGCGGATCAGGTCACTGATCGTCAGCCACAGGCGAAGGTGGCCGGGTCCTCCCTGTTGCGCGGCGACCTGCTCGATCCTGGCGCGCAGGGCGGTCGGGTCGGTGGGCCAGTCGCCGAGGCGCAGGTAGGAGAGCCGGTCGTCGGGGGCCTTGTCACAAGAGGACGTGTAGACGCTTTCGTCGAGGCCGTACCCTCCCTGCACCAAGGGGACGGGCCTGCTGCCCGGGTTGGGGGTGGCGCCCTTCCGCTGCTCCCTGACGAGCCACGGCTTGCCCGGCTCCGTGGGCTCCCACATGTCCTCGGCGACCGTGAAGGACAGGTGGTCGGTGCCGGTGCGGTCCTCACGCACGATCGCCGTGTGGCGTGCACCCAGCGACCTGACATGGAGGTACTGCCCCGGCTTCAGCTTCAGGTCGACCTGTTCCGACGCGGCACCTGCCGCCCTTTCGAGTAGTTCCTGCGCGCTCGCGGGCGGAGCGCCACCGGGGACGAGCTGGGCGGCCATGACGATCGCGGCCGCCGCGAGGACGACGGCCACGCCCTTCGACAGCAGGCCCGGCTGTCTGGCCGCCATGCGGGGGAGCCGGCGCGGCCCCCGCGCGGGCCGGTCGTCCGTGTAGGCCCGTTCCATGAGGGCGCGGGAGCCGGCGAGGTCCTGTGCCGACCCTTCGGGCGTGCCCGCCCACAGGCGGCGCAGCGCGTCCATTTCATCCATCGAGACCGTCCTTCTGTGTCGTGTCCTCGAGTGCCTGGCGGGCCTTCTTCCTGGCTCTGTTGAGCCGCGACCGGACCGTCCCCACGGGGATGTCCAGAGCCCGCGCGACCTCCTCGTAGCTCAGTCCCACCCACGCGATCAGCAGCAGCACGTCGCGGTCGCCGGACTTCAGCCCGGCCAACGCGGCGACCAGCGGCCGGTTCACCGTCAGCGTCGTCACGCTGTCTTCTACGAGGCCGCCGGTGATCTCCATGGGGTCCACGCCGCCGCGCACGTAGGCGCGGTAGCGGGTGACCTCCTCCCTGCGCCGCTTGCCGATCACATTGGAGGCGATGCCGTACAGCCATGGCCTGGCGTCGGCATGCTCCAGGTCGTACCGGTGGCGGTTCTGGAAGGCGGCCAGGAACGTCTCGGAGACGATGTCCTCCGCGGCGTCGAGTCCGAGCCGCCGCACCGCATACCTGTGCAGCGGCGGGGCGTGGCGGTCGAACACCGCGGCGAACGCCTCGGGCTCCTGCCACGACCACCGGATCAACTCGGCGTCGGCGACCTGGGTGGTCGCGGCGGACTGCGACATATGGTGCCTTTCGGTGCGGGTGGGGCGAACGCCTGTACTTACCAGCCCGCGCACAAAAGGTTCACGGCGGGCCGAGGGGCAGGCGGAGCACCTCCGGCCACTCGTTAGAGTTACTTCACGGTCGCGAGACCGCCTCGACCGAGTGAACAGGAGAGCGATGTACTTCACCGACCGGGGGATCGAGGAGCTCGTCGAGCGCCGCGGCGAGGAGGAGGTCAGCATCCTCTGGCTGGGCGAGCGGTTGCGCGAGTTCGTGGACCTCAACCCCGACTTCGAGACGCCGATCGAGCGCCTGGCCACGTGGCTGGCCCGCCACGACTCCGACGACGACGAGTGACGCCTGGTTCTCGACACGCCAAACGCGATACATCTTGATGTTTCGCCAAACGCGACATATCGTGTCTTGTATGGGACGTGTCGGGACGAAGGACGGAACCATGTCGCAATGGACGATCGAGAGCCCCCAGCAGCTCACGTTCGACGCCGTGCGCGCTCTCAACGTGCGGGTGGTCGCGGGAAAGCTGGCCGTCCTGGCCAGCGAAGGACCACCGACGCTCGAAGTCGCCGAGATCGACTCCTCACCGCTGATCGTCACCCATGACGAGGACGGCACGCTCACCGTCGCCTACAAGGACCTCACATGGGACGGCCTGCTCGGCTGGCTCAAGCGGTCGGGCAAACGCGCGACCACCCTGACGATCACCGTTCCCAAGGACTGCCCGCTCAGCGTCGGCGTCGTCTCCGCCTCGGCCGTCGTCGCGGGGTTCGAGCACCGCACCAACGTCCGCAGCGTCTCCGGCGAGATCGTCCTGGACGGCGTCAGCGGCGACGTCAACGCCGAGACCGTCTCCGGCGACGTCGAGAGCAGGGCGATGGAGGGCGACCTGGCGTTCAAGAGCGTCTCCGGCGATCTCGCGGTCGCGGGCGGCACGCCGAGGAGGCTGCGCGCCAACACCATCTCCGGTCGCATCACCGCCGACCTGGCCCTGCGCCCGACCGGGCATGTCACGTTGACCAGCGTCTCCGGCGACATCATGGTCCGCCTGCCGTACGACGTGGAGAGCGATGTCACGATCCGCTCCACCTCGGGGCGCCTCGACTCGGCCTTCGAGGAGCTGCGCTCGGGCGGCAATCCCGCGGCCAAGTCGCTGTCAGGAAGGCTGGGTGGTGGAATGGCCTCTCTCACGGCCAACACCGTCTCGGCCGATGTCACGTTGCTCAAGGGGGAGAAGGAATGAGCCCGGTATTCGGCCACGGCAGGCTCCGGCTGTACCTGCTGAAGCTGCTGGAGGAGAGCCCTCGCCACGGCTACGAGGTGATCAGGCTGCTCCAGGACCGCTTCCTCGGCGTCTACTCCCCCTCGCCAGGCACGATCTACCCGCGGCTGGCCAGGCTGGAGGAGGAGGGCCTGGTCACGCATGAGCTGGTCGACGGCAAGAAGGTGTTCTCGATCACCGACAAGGGCCGCGCCGAGCTCAACTCCCGCCTGGACGAGCTGGCCGACCTCGAGCAGGAGATCACCGACTCGGTCCGCGACATCGCCCGCGAGGTCAAGGAGGACGTCCGCGAGACCGTCAAGACGCTCCGCGAGGAGCTGACCGCGATGGCCAAGGACGTCAAGAGGGGCGGCCGCGACGAGGGCCGCCGCATCCGCGAGCAGCAGAAGGCCGACGTGCTGCGGATCAAGGAGCAGCAGAAGCGCCAGTGGATGGAGCACGCCGCCCAGTGGCAGAGCCAGGGCGAGCGGCTGAGCAGGGAGTGGCGGCGCGTCTGGACCCAGGTGTGGAGCGATCTCGGCGGCTCGCCCGGCGACAGCACACCCGACAACACGGCCGGACTCGACGCCGAGCTCGGCGAGCTGCTCGCCGACTTCGTCGCCAAGGTCCGAGAGGAGGCCTCGGAGAGCCGCCTCACCCGCGAGACGCTGTCCGACTGCCGGGAGGCGCTCGACGCGGCCGCGGAGCGGATCCGCGACTCGCTACGCGGATAGCAGTTCCCGCCGGTCGCGCGCGGCCCGCCTGGCCCGGTAGGCGATCGGCATGTAGCGGACCCGCTCGGGCAGGCGAGGCGTCAGCGCCGCGACCGCCCGCCCGAGCCGCCGCAGCCGCCGCTCGTCCTTCTGCGACCACTCGAGCCCGAGCACCTCCCGTACGGCAGGCGGCAGGGTCCCCACGGTGACGAAGTAGTTGAACTCGCCCGACCCCATCCCCACGGGCCGCCAGACTCCGCGCAGCGGTCTGGGCACCATCGGCGGCGCGGGCGTGCCGCGCATGGTGGCCAGCACCTCCAGCGCGGTCGGATGCGGTTCGAGCCGCTCGGCGACCATGCGGTCGAAGTAGAGCCAGAAGTCGTCCAGCGTCGGCGGCACCTCCCGCTCCGGCACCCGCAGGATCTGCCCGAGCCGCCGCGACTCGGCGTAGAGCCTGCGCTCCTTCTCGCCGGAGTACGGCGTGCCGAAGTAGCGGTTGAGCACGACGAAGCGCTCGAACAGCGTGAGGTGCACCCACGCGTAGGCCTCGCCGTTGAGCGCGTGGTAGGAGCGGCCGCGCTCGTCGGTGCCGCTGATCCGCGCGTGCATCTGCCTCAGCCGCCTGCCCTCGCGCTCGGCTTCGGCGCCGCCGTACACCCACTTCTGGACGGAGGTCAGGGTGCGGGTGAGCCGTCCCCACGGGTCCTGCTTGTAGGTGGAGTGCTCGGCCACCGCCGCGCCCACGGCGGGGTGCATCGTCTGCAGGACGAGCGCGCTGCCCGCCACGAGCAGGTTGCGGTATTCGCCTGCGGTGTCCCAGTGGATCGTGCCGGGACGGAACGGCTCCATAGGTCATGACCTCCCGGGTGATACACCTTCTCTCTCTTTGTATCACCCGGGAGGCGGCGAAGTAACCCGTCACTTATCTCAGAGGGTGAACACGACCTTTCCGAACAGCTCGCCCTCGTGCATCGCGGCGAACCCGTCACGCGCCTCGGCCATCGGCATGGACCTGTCGATGAGCGGGCGCACGCCGGTCTGCTCCAGGAAGACCGCCAGGCGGCTGAGCTGGTCGCGGGTGCCCATCGTCGAGCCGACGACCGACAACTGCAGGAAGAAGACCCTGTTCAGGTCGGCGGGCGGCACCGCGCCGCTCGTCGCGCCGGACACGACGATCCGCCCTCCGGGGCGCAGCGACTTCAGCGAGTGGTCCCACGTGGCCTGACCCACGGTCTCCATCACCGCGTCGACCCGCTCAGGCAGCCTGGCGCCAGGCTCGAAGACCTGGTCGGCGCCGAGCCGGACCGCCCGCTCGCGCTTCTCCTCCGAGCGGGAGGTGGCCCACACCCTGAACCCGGCCGCCCTGCCCAGCGCGATGACCGCGGTGGCGACGCCGCCGCCCGCGCCCTGCACGAGCACGGTCGAGCCCGGCTGGAGTCCTGCCTTGTCGAACAGCATCCGGTAGGCGGTCAGCCAAGCCGTCGGCAGGCACGCGGCCTCCTCGAAGCTCAGCGCGGCAGGCTTGGGCACCAGGTTGCGGCGCGGCACCGCCACCTTCTCCGCGAACGTGCCGTCGTGGACCTCCGACAGCAGCGACCGCTTGGGGTCGAGCGTCTCGTCGGCGCCCTGCCCGATGACGGAGTGGACGATGACCTCGTTGCCGTCCTCGTCCACGCCCGCCGCGTCGCAGCCGAGCACGATCGGCAGCCGGTCCTGGCGGATGCCGACACCCTTGAGCGTCCACAGGTCGTGGTGGTTGAGCGCGGCGGCCCTCACGGACACCGTGGTCCAGCCGTCGGGCGCCTGGGGATCTGGATGCTCACCGAGCGTCAGCCCGGCCAGCGGGTCGTCGGGATCGGTCTGTGTAGCGGTAACGGCGAACATGGCCGCACCCTACTCGGTGAGCTTCACCTTGATCCCGCGCAGCGCCGCCCGTACGAACGCTTCCTGCCCCGCGGCGGAGACGAAGACGTCGCCCCTGCACACCCCGTCGGCGTACGTGGCGTCGCGCCGGAGCTCGGGCGGGATGCCGCTGTTGCGCTCGCAGTCGGGGGTCAGCACCAGGGACACCAGCTCGTCCCGCCCTCCGAGCAGCTCGCCGCCGAACAGCAGGCCGGGGCCCGCGGGCTCGCCGCCGAGCCGGTCGCCCGGCTTCGACAGGTGGACGGGATCCCTGGCCGACAGCACGAGATAGCCTTCGCGGGTCACCCTGCCCTTGAGCGCGTGGGCCCACTCCATCCGCTGCTCGAAGGTCAGCCCATCGCGGCGGTCCTGCAGGGCGATCCGCCACCTGCCGAACTCGAAGATCAGCACCTGCCCGTCGCGGGCGGTCCACAGGGAGACGTTGCCGGTCATGCTCCTGATCCGCGTGCCGCCCTCGGGCAGCCCGTCGAGGGGCGCGTAGAGCTTGCGGAACATCGCCCGCTCGCCGCTGATCCACGCCCCCTGATAGGGCCTGGACCCTCGCGCGGCCAGCCGCAGCACGGCAGGGTAGCGGACCCCGGCCTTCGTTCCGTCGGGGAAGACCACGTCGATGCTCTCCTCGTCGCCCACGGTCCTCGCCTCGGCGCGCAGGATGTTGGGCGCACGGTCCTGCCGGTCCGTCGCGGACCCTGGAGCGGCGGCCGGCGGGGGCCCCGCGGCCGGCCGGTCGTCCGGGCCCCTGCTGATCAGCAGGCTGACGGCGGGGACGGCGAGGACGGCCGCCAGGACCACGATGCCGATCCATCGCCTGCGCCTGGGTGTGCCTGCCTCTATGACGTCGCGCACACCTCCATTCAGTTGACCTCCGCCGCTCCACGCAAGACCTCCGGCATGATCGGTTCACCATACGGCCGTGTTGACCTTGCCGTCGGTCGTCAGCCGCACCCTCTGGCCCACCAGCTGCCTGTCTATGGCGTCGGCCAGCAGGTCCGCCTGCCGTACCCATGCGTGGGCGCGCCCGCCTTCGGGCAGGTCGACCACGAGCAGCCCCTTCGACGCGGACCCGTCGCGCTCGTGCGCGACCGTGTACCCGGCCACCGTCGCCTCTCCCGCGTAGGCGGACACGATCGGGACGGGCGGCGCGATGTGGACGGGCTCGGCGCTGCCGAGCCTCCCGCCCGGCACGCTGGACCACACGGCGTAGGCGTGCTTGGTCAGGTGCATGCCCACGCCGCTGACCAGGCCGTGCCCGCCGTCCCTCAGCACTCCGGCCATCGTCGCCGTCGAGTGCAGGACGTAGCCGCTGGCCGGCCCGCCCGCGTACGGCAGGCCGCCGGTGACCGTCAGCCCCCGCCGGTCCAGCGGGTCCAGCTTCAGCGCGTCGCACGCCATCCGCAGCGCGACGGCGAAGCAGCTGTAGACGTCGAGCGCGACCAGATCGTCCAAGGACAGCCCCGCCCGCGAGAACGCCGTGGCCGCCGCCGCGCCGAGCGCGACAGAGGAGCCGAGCGAGGGCCTGGCCGCCACCTCCCACGTGTCCTCGGCGTATGCCCACCCGCGCAGGTAGGTCCGCTGGTCGCCGGGCACCCCGAGCCGGTCGGCCAGCCCCGTGCTGACCAGCACGAGCGCCGCCGCCTGGTCCACCTCCATGACCGCGACGGTCTTCTTCGTGTACGGCCAGCCGACGAAGCGGTTGTCAGGACCCGGCGTCACCAGCTCGTCGGGCGACAGCACGGAGCGGTGCCAGGCGTGCGGGTTGACCGCCGCGACCTCGGTGAACGGGGAGAGCAGCTCGCCCCGCGTGGCCCGCTCCTCCGCGATCCCCTCCCGCCGGGCGGTCTCCATGATCGCGTAGGTGTGGACGGGCAGGAAGAGCTCGTGCGCCAGCTCGGCCTGATGCGGCCCCCTCTCCCATCCGTAGGGCGGCTTGGGGTCGGCGGGATGGCTCCACTTCACGTGCTCGCCCGCCTTGCGGTAGGCGCGCCTGGTGGCCAGCGCCTCGGCGCCCACGACCAGCGCCGCGTCCATCTCCCCCGCGGCGATCCTGCCCGCCGCCTCGCCGATGAGCAGGTGCGGCGCCGTACCGCCGACTCTGGAGTAGGCCCGGTGGCGTGGGGCGGCGCCGAGCCGTTCGGCCAGGCGCGCCACGGGGTCGTCGTACTGCCACGAGTCGGTGTAGACGATCTGGACGGAGTCGAGCCGCGCGCCGGTCAGCCGCGCGTCGGCCAGCGCCTGCCGCGCCACCGTCTCCCACAGGGCCAGCGGCTCGGGTCCCGGCTGGTCGCGAACGGTGAGCTGGGCGACTCCGACAAGGCAGGGGGTGCGTGGATCCATGGCGCCGATACAACCAGAGCAATGTTCGGTATGTAAAGACTGAGACATTTGTTAATGGTGTGGCCGGCGATATTCAACGCCGCCCGCCACCTGCGGAAATACCATTCTTGAATACATGCGGATTGGTTATTTCAATAACGGAATGGAACCGGCCCAGACTTTTTCACGTCGTTTCCTGGTTCACGCCTTGCGCCATTCAGTAGCGTCCTCAACGTTTTCCTGGCCCACCGGGGCACCGTTCCCCGCTCTGGGCCGCCGAGAACCGGAAGGAGCTCCATGTTTTCCCGAGCAAGGCACCTCACGGTCGGCGTCGTGGCCATCGGTATGGCCGCGGGTCTGATCAGCGCGACCGCGGCCGAGGCCGCGGCCCCCAGCGACGTCGTCTCCAAGGACGCGACCACCTCAGCAGGCAGCGCCATCGCGTTCTGGACGCCGGACAAGCTCCGCGCGGCCACCGACATCGACGACGACCTGTCCATGGACGTGAGGGGCGCGAAGGGCGCCAACTCCACCCCTGACGGCCCTCCCGGATCCGTCCCGCCGATCGGCCAGGAGAAGGCCAAGGCCACCAAGACCAAGCAGGTCAACCTGCCCAACACGGTCGGCCGCATCTTCTTCACGCTGCCCGGCGCCAACGAGAACGACAGCAGGAGCTGGAAGTACTGCTCAGGCACCTCGGTGCAGGGCAAGTACCGCAACCTCGTCGCCACGTCGGCCCACTGCGTCTACGACGTCAAGCACAACGTCTTCTACGACAACTGGGTGTTCATTCCGTCGTACTGGGACGGCAACAACAAGTGGGACGGCAAAACCCCCTACGGCATTTACGCCGCCAAGACGTTCAACGCTCACGACGACTTCGTCGTGAAGGAGGACTACGACTACGACTACTCCTTCGTCAACGTCTACAACGGCTTCAAGCCGCAGTGGCAGAAGGACGACAAGGGCGTCTGGCGCGTCGTCAAGAAGAACGTCGGCAGGCTCGGCGACAACGTCGGCGGCCAGGGCTTCACCTGGAACCGCAGCACCAAGGCCAAGGTGTTCTCCTTCGGGTACCCGGCAGGCGAGCACCCCGACGGTGACAAGCCCTTCACCGGCAAGACCATGAAGTGGTGCTACGGCACGACGGCCGCCATGCCGCCCGCGCCGAAGTTCCGCATCGAGGAGCACATCGGCTTCAAGTGCTCCTTCACCGCCGGCGCCAGCGGCGGACCGTTCCTCTACAACTACAAGAACTCCACCAGAACCGGCTACCTGTACGGCGTCAACAGCGTCGCGTGGGACACCGACGGCAATGACCGCTACGACCGCATCTCCTCGCCGTACTTCAACGGCGACACCTACAAGGTGTACAAGGCCGCGGCCAACCGCTGGAGCGGCAACCAGCCCAGCTAGCCGAGGGCAGCACCTGCGGCACCAGGGGTCCCGGTCCTTCTCAGGACCGGGACCTTCCCTTCTCCTCCAGGTAACGCCGCTCGGGCAGGCTGGCCGTCAGCACCGCCGCCCTGGCGTAGGACTCGCGCGCGGCCCGCTCCTCCCCCGCCATCTCCAGCAGATGCGCCCGTACGGCATGCAGCCGGTGCACGGTCCTGGCCAGCCTGATCGCCTCGCCGGTGAGGTCGGCGCGGTGCAGGTCGGGACCCGAGGTGGCGGTGTAGCCCTCGTTGAAGATCAGGTAGAGCGTGCATGACCACGTCGAGCCGGTTGGGCGTCGTCAGGCCTCCTGCACCGCGTCCTCGCACGCGTCGAACTGGCCGTAACGCCGCACGAGCACGCCCAGCACCTGCGGCGCGAGCTCCCTGAACAGGTCTTCCCTCATCCCCCGCGTCATTCCTCGAAGACGGGGCGCAGCTCGATCGTGCCGCCGTAGGTCACGTCGGGCCAGCGCTTGGCCACCTCGAGCGCCCGCTCGGGCGTGGCGCAGTCGATCACGCAGTAGCCCGCCAGATACTCCTTCGACTCCAGGAAGGGCCCGTCGGTGACGGCGGGCACGCCGTTCCTCAACGTGATCGTCCGGGAGCCCGCCTGGTCGGCGAGCGCCTCGCCGCTCACCCACTCGCCGCTCGCGGTGAGCTCGGCGACGAGGTCCTCCACCGTCGCCATGGCCTGGTCGATGTTCTCGCTGACGGCCTGGGCGGCGGCGGCGTTCGTGTAGATCATCAACATGTACTTCACGACTTCGACGCTACATGTCGAGCGGGAGACACCGGCTCCGGGCGGCCTGGCGATCTCGGTCGTCGGGCTGCTGTTCATCGGGCAGGCGGAGAGCGTCGTCGCGGTGTCGGCCGGGTTCGCCTCAGGCCTCGATCCGGTACGGCCGGAGCCGGCGCGGGCGTTCACCACCGGCATGCACACGGTGGCGATGCTCAGCGCCGTCCTGCTGCTCGCCGTCGCCGTCGTGACCGTGGTCCTGCTCAGGCATGTCCCGACGCACGAGAACGCGCCCGAGCAGGTCACTGTCTAGAAGCCCCTGTCGAAAGGCCGTCTCCTGTGGTTCGCCGTCCAAGGGTCGCGATCCGGAGATCGCCGTCGAGCGGCCGCCGCCAAACGGTCTCCCTCCGGAACTCGCCGTCTCGAGGCCGCCGCGGAGAGGTCGCGATCCGGAACCCGCCGTCTCGAGTCTGCCGCCGAATGGTCGCGATCTTGAGCTCGCCGTCTTGAGGCCGACGCCGAATGGTCGCGATCTTGAGCTCGCCACGCCGCCGCCGAGAGGTCTCCGTCCAGAGGACTCCGTCGAGACGACGTCGAGAAGGCGAAGACCGAGCCCGTCTCGGACCGCATCACGCAGGGGTTGCTGAAGGTGTGCCGGTACCTGATCTCCCTGCCCTCCCACGTGCCGGTGGCGGTCGCCTGGACGGGGTCGTACTCCATGGTGCACCTGACGCCCGGGTCGGGCTCGAGCTCGGCGGGGTCGCCGCCGACCGCGGCGAGCTCCGCGCACGCCTTCTGCGGCGTCGGATGCGTCGAGGCGTCGTACGGCTCGCATGCCAGAAGCACCAGGCGCGAGCCCGCGCTCAGGACGATCACCCGCTTCTGCTTGACCTTCTTCATGATCATTTTGGAGAACACCGATAGCGGGTCGGGGTCGGCCGTCGCGGGCACCGAAGATGTAGCGAAAGCCGTACAGCAAAGCACGGCCACACATGCGAGTCTTCTCATGACAAGAAGCCTCGCTTGTGCCGTTGACCTGCGACAACGACCGACGCGCGGGATATTGAGCGCCTATCAGGCGATGTCCTCATACATGCGCTCGCCTTTCTTGATCAGATAACGATCGCCAATCCAGGCTGCAATAGCGCTTACGATCTGGAAAAATCGCTCGTTACGGTCCAAGGAAGGCATTTCATGATCCCCCGCATGAGGCAACTCGCGATCGCCGCTGCCAGCGGCGTTCTGCTGATGCTGCCCGGAATCACGGGGGTCTCCCACGCCGCCGCCCCGCAAGCGCCCGACTACGTCTACTCCGAGCCACTGGCCAGGTCCGACGCCGAGATGCGCAAGGTCGCGGAGTACTGGAAGCCCGAGCGCCTCAAGGAGGCCGACAACTACTCCCCCGCGACGCCCGGCACCAAGGCGTCCTCGCCGTCGTCCTCGCCCTCCACGTCGGCGGGCTCGGTGCTCACCAACGGCGTCGCCAAGAAGCGCGCGCCGCGCGATATCGCGCCGACCGCGCCGGTCAAGGGCGGCGCGGCCAAGACGATCGGCAAGGTCTACTTCCAGCTGGGCGGCAAGGAGTTCTGGTGCTCGGCCAGCGCGGTCGCCTCCAGGAACCGCAGCCTCGTCGCCACCGCGGGCCACTGCGCGTGGGACCCGCGCCTCGGCAAGAGCACCAACTGGGTGTTCGTCCCCAACCCCGGCAAGGACGGCGACGCGCCCTACGGCGTCTACGTCGGCTCGACGCTCCACATGCACGAGGACTGGGCGGCCATCGGCGACTACGACTACGACTACGCCTTCATCTCCGTGCACCGCGGCTTCCGCTGGACGACGGAGAACGGCAAGTCGGTCATGAAGGACGTCGGCCGGCTGGAGGACAACGTCGGCGGCCTGGGCCTGACGGTCGGCAAGAAGACCGGCACCCAGATCAACGCCTTCGGCTACCCGGCGGGCGCCCAGCCCGACGACTCGCACCCGTTCGACGGCCGCACGCTCAAGACGTGCGACGGCACGACCAAGCGGACCGTCAACCCGACGCGCAACCTGCAGTTCGGCGTGCTGCTCACCGGCTGCGACTTCAGCGCGGGCGCCAGCGGCGGACCATGGATGCTCGGCTACAGGCCGTCGTCGGGTCTCGGCTACCTCAACGGGGTCAACAGCCTCACGTGGAACCTGGACGCGGTGGGCAAGTACGACGCGGTGTCCTCGCCGTACTTCACCACGACGACGTTCGAGGTCTACGACCACGCGGCCAACGACTCCATCACCTGAAATTTCGGTATTTCGGACGCCCCCTCGAGCAAAATGTGACCCAGATCACACGAACTCGCGGCAACCATTTGATCACTCACGCGTCAGAGGCGTGCTGATCAGCACAGACCACACCAGGTCAGTTGATCTCAGGCAGGTCACGGTCCGAGCGGTACGCCCGACTTGTCCGTTGACTTGATCAAGGGGAAATTCACATGACCAAACCCTCCGCTGTAGGTTCCTCGCTATCCGTTTGCTGACTCTTCAGGCGCAACAGGCGTCACGGTCAGCGCAAAGGAAACCTGGAGTTATACCTTGAAGCGCATCTTCCTCCCGGCTGGTGGTGCGATCCTGGCCACCGGTCTCCTGGCCGCTGGCCTTTCCACCGGCACCGCCCAGGCCGCTCGCGACATCGCCTCCGACCCCATGGCGAGGAACACCGGCGACGCCGCCTCCATCGCGACCTTCTGGTGGAAGTCGAACGGGGCCGCGCTCCGTCAGGCCAGCGCCTACTACTGGGACGCCAGCGAAGTCAAGAAGCTCGTCACCAAGGGCGGCTACACCCCCGACGGACGTCCCGGCATGGTGGCCCCGACCGGTAACTCCACCAGCACCGGCACGGCCCAGAACGTCAACATCCCCCGCACCATCGGCAAGGTGTTCTTCCTTGACGCCAGCGGCAAGCCCCGCTGGTGCTCGGCCACCTCCATCCAGGGCAACTACCGCAACCTGGTCTCCACGGCCGGCCACTGCGTCTACGACACCGACGGCAACGCCGACACCATGTCCAAGTGGGTCTTCGTCCCCGGCTACTACCAGGGCAAGACGCCGTGGGGCATCTACGTCGGCAAGCAGGCGTTCACGCACTACGACTTCGACGTCTACGAGGACTACGACCGCGACTACGCGTTCGTCACCGTCTACAACGGCATCCGCTTCACCGGCGTCAAGCAGGTCGACAGCCGCGACTACAACCGCTTCGTCGGACCCAAGTTCGGCGGCCGCTACATCCTGCTGTCCGAGGACGCGGGCCGTCTCGGCGACAACGTCGGCGGTCAGGGCTTCGCCTACAACCAGCCGACCGGCAAGGTCGTGCGCACCTTCGGCTACCCGTACGCGCCCCACCCCGACGGCAGCAAGCCGTACACCGGCGTCACCCCCAAGAACTGCTACGGCAAGACGTCGGCCAAGACCGTGGGCGCAGCCGACAAGAAGATCGAGGAGCACGTGGCGCTGAAGTGCCCCGTGACCCCCGGCTACGACGGTGGCCCGTGGCTGCTCAACTACAGCAACGCCAAGCGCCTCGGTTACGTGAACGGTGTCACCAGCACCTTCAACGACCAGGACGGCAACGACCGCGTGGACTACATCTCCTCGCCGTACTTCGACGGCGAGACGGCCGCTGTGTACAACGCGGCCAAGAACATGGCGTCCGGGAAGATCGTCGGCCCGAACGGCGAGCTGCTCAAGTAACACCCAGCGTTTCCTGAGAAGGGCCCGGCACCTCCCCCCGGGCCCTTTCTCATGCCCAGCCCCATCTCCCCCTGCCCCATACCCCCGCACATCCCGCCCGCCCCCACACCTCTCCGCCTCCTCCCGTCCCGCACCCCAACCCCCATCTCGCGCACACGCCCGACGCACCCCCGCACCCGCGCTGCCCACCCTGCTCCCGGCAACCCCCGGCACCAGAGGTTCTCCCGACGCCTCCCCCCGAGACCGCCAGCCGACCCCCTCCGCAGTGCCTCACGCCATCCGTTCGCCGGCCGTCACGAGCCGGATGGACGGTCGCGAACGCCCATTGACGGCTCCACCAAAGGGTGATGAGATCCCGGGTCAGCGTCGCAGTGCACCCGGCAAAAGACCGTCGCGGGCATGGAGGCGCCGGAAACATGGGAATCATGTGCAACCACCACCCACCGACCCCACCGGACGCCTCGAAGCGTTCGGCACCCAACTGATCGACGTTCACTTGTGGCTCCGCGAAGAGCTCTCCAAGTTGCGAGACAGCCTCGACGGCAACGCCCACCGCCCGCGCGAGCTGCGCGCCCACTGCCTGACCTTCTGCTCGGCTCTCGAAAGGCACCACACGGGCGAGGACAGCGCCGCGTTCCCCGTCCTGGCGGAGGAGTTCCCCGACCTTCGCCCCGTACTGGAGAAGCTGCAACAGGACCACCACCTGGTGGCCGACATCCTCCGCAGAATCGAGACCCTGGTCGGCGACGTCCAGGCCGAGCCCGATGAGGTCGAGGCCCAGCGGGTACGCCGGGAGCTCGACGGCCTGGCCGCCATCATGGAGTCGCACTTCGCCTTCGAGGAGCGCCAGATCACCGCCGCCCTCAACGAGCTGAAGGCTCCCCGGTGGGCAGAATCGCCCCCCGACTTCCTCAAAACCGCCGGCACCGCCGTACCCACATCGGACTGAACGACCAACCGGGCCGCCCCACGGGGCGGCCCGTTTCTTCTGTCCCACCATGGACCGTGCCAAGGCGATCACTCAGCGTCAGGACAAGCGCCCGAAACGTAGCCCAAAGTCGGTTTCCTGAACGTTTCCTGGCAAGATCGAGTGATATTAGACGGAGCGGGTCCCGATTCGGTGCCATCAGGTTCCTGTGATCTGAGTCACATCCAGCCCATCACGCAACGTGTCCCCTCACTCACTCCACTTTCGTCTCATGCGCCACAACCCCGCGAGACCCTGCGAAAACGTGGCGCGACGATCACTCACCGCGATCATGTCTGACAGATAACAGAAAGGTCACGCCGGTAAGGGCACTTCCCAGATGCCACGAAACGGCTTCCACCTGCGAAGATCACCGCGTTATGGTCCTTGCTATCCCTTTACTGACGCATGGGACACATGTTGCGTCCCACGACAGAGCAAGGAGCAGTTCCCTTGAAGCGCATCCTCCTCCCCGCCGGTGGCGCCGTTCTGGCCACCGGTCTCCTGGCCGCCGGTCTTGCTGGTACCGCTCACGCCGCCCCTGACGTCGCCAGCGACCCGATGGCGAAGAACGCCGCGGTCGCCAAGGCCGTCGCCCAGTACTGGGCCGAGTCGAACGGGGCCGCTCTCAAGGCCGCCACCGAGTCGAACGTGTGGGACAGCAAGGACGTCGCCAAGCTCAAGACGACCGGCGGCTACAGCGCCGACACCAAGCCGGGTGTCGTCGCGCCGATCGGCGAAGAGAAGAAGACCACGGCCAAGGTTCAGAACGTGAACATGCCGAAGACCATCGGCAAGGTCTTCTTCGTCAACTCCAAGGGCGAGCGCAAGTGGTGCTCGGCCACCTCGATCCAGTCCAAGTACCGCAACCTGGTCTCCACGGCCGGCCACTGCGTCTACGACACGGCCGGCAACGCCGACACCATGTCCAAGTGGGTCTTCGTCCCCGGCTACTACCAGGGCAAGACGCCGTGGGGCATCTACGTCGGCAAGCAGGCGTTCACGCACTACGACTTCGACGTCTACGAGGACTACGACCGCGACTACGCGTTCGTCACCGTCTACAACGGCATCAACCTCAGTGGCTCCGCTCCGGCGCAGGTCACCAAGGGCGAGTTCGAGAAGCACGACGGCCCCAAGTGGGTCACCGAGAAGAACATCACCAAGGACGAGTACGTCGCCGGTGTCGAGAAGTACGGCATCAACGGCCCGTTCCAGTCGAAGGCCCTCGACCCGCAGATCGAGACCATCGGCAAGCCGGCCGATGTTTCCTCGAAGAACATCGAGGACTACATCCTCGGCAAGGGCCCGACCAAGGGTGTCCAGCTCACCGGTGCCGAGGTTCTCAAGTCGGCTTACGACAAGGCCGGCGACGGCTGGGACAACGGTGACAAGTTCGTTCGCCTCAGCACCAAGCTGCCCATCAGCAAGGAGGAGTACGAGCGCCTCCTGAAGGCCAAGGCTGATGGCAAGTTCGACGGCGAACTGACCACCGACAAGGCCAACGGCGCCGACATCGCCTGGTACAAGCAGCAGTTCTTCGTCAAGAAGTGGGTTAAGACCACCGAGCAGTTCCGCTACTGGGTCGAGACCTACTACGTCCAGGACGTGAAGGCTGCTGACGCCGGTCGCCTCGGCGACGCCGTCGGCGGTCAGGGCTTCGCCTACAACCAGCCCACCGGCAAGTACGTCCGCGTCTTCGGCTACCCGGCCGCGGCGCACCCCGACGGTCACAAGAACTTCACCGGCATCACCCCCAAGTGGTGCTACGGCAAGACCACGGCCAAGACCGTTGGTTCGTCCGCCAAGAAGATCGAGGAGCACGTCGCGCTGAAGTGCTCCATGACCGAGGGCGCCGACGGTGGCCCCTGGCTGCTCAAGTACAACAACACCAAGCGTCTCGGCTACGTGAACGGTGTCACCAGCACCTTCAACGACCAGGACGGCAACGACCGTGTCGACTACATCTCCAGCCCCTACTTCGACGGTGAGACCGCTTCCGTCTACAAGGCCGCTGCGAACGTGTGGTCCGGCAAGATCGGCTAGTGGCGTGACCGAGCCGGAGCGTTGATTTCCGGCTCACCCAGCAACACAGAGGGGCCCGACAGCCGTCGGGCCCCTCTGCGTTTCGTCGGCATTCGGAGACTTGAGCGAATTTGCTGGGCTCTTCGACGCACCACAGCCCGAATCGGTGCCATCAGGAGAATGTGATGTGCGTCACACGACCTACTCACTCGCCGTGACGGGGGCACTCCAACCTCATTGGCCACACTAACAACACCTTTATGATGATCTGCGGAAACACCCCTTAAATCACCGCAGATACGCAGCGTGCGCTTCAGCCTCTTAAACATCACAGAACGATCACGCCCGACTTGTGCGGCCTTTTCCCGCCAAAGCGGCTTCCGGTTTCCAAGATCGGCACTGTATGTTCCTGGCTATCCCTTTACTGACGCCTGGGACGCAAGAGGCGTTCCACGACAGCGCAAGGAGTTACCTTGAAGCGCATCCTCCTCCCCGCTGGTGGTGCCATCCTGGCCACCGGTCTGCTGGCTGCCGGCCTCGCCGGCACCGCCTCGGCCACCCCGGCTCCGACCGACGAGTACCTCGCCAAGAGCGCTCAGGACGTCGCGAACATCATCGACTTCTGGACGAAGTCGGACCACGCCGCGCTGAAGCAGGCCACGGCCTACCACTGGGACTACAAGGAAGTTAAGAAGCTCGTCACCAAGGGCGGCTACACCGCCGACACCAAGCCGGGTGTCGTCGCGCCGATCGGTGAGGAGAAGAAGGTCGCGGCCAAGGTTCAGAATGTGAACATGCCGAAGACCATCGGTAAGGTCTTCTTCGAGGGCCGTGACGGCAAGCTGTACTGGTGCTCCGGCACCTCCATCCAGGCCAACTACAAGAACCTGGTTGCGACCGCCGGTCACTGCGTCTACGACCTTGCCGGTAACGACGAGGTTGTCTCCCGCTGGGTGTTCGTCCCGGGTTACTACCAGGGCAAGACCCCGTGGGGCATCTACGTCGGCAAGCAGGCCTTCACGCACTACGACCTGGCTGTGTACGAGGACTACGACCGCGACTACGCGTTCGTGACCGTGTACAACGGCATTGGCGCCAAGTCGGGCGGCAAGACTCAGGTCAGCAAGGGCGAGTACGACAAGCACGTCGGCCCCAAGTGGACCGACCGCAAGTACTACGACTTCAGCGACCCCAAGCAGAAGGCTGAGTGGGAGGCTGGCCGCAGCAAGTTCGGCGCCAACGGCCCGTTCCAGTCCGAGGTTGCGGACGCTGACAAGGTCGAGCACGTCGCTCGCCCGGACAGCGTTAAGAACTACGACACGTTCAAGCCGTACGCGGAGGCTGCCGGCAAGGACGGCGTCAAGGCTGTCAAGGTCTCCGTGACCGATGCCCAGTACACCGCTGCACCCGGCAAGAACGACAACGGTGTCACGGACGGCACCGAGGCTGCGCACTTCAACAACGGTGCGAAGTGGGAGCGGAAGTCCGAGGTCATCTCCAAGGAGACCTACGAGCGTCTTCTGGCGGACAAGGCCAACGGCAAGTTCGACGGTAAGCTCGAGGTTCTCCCCAGCAACACCGGCTGGCAGAAGACCGAGTACTGGACGGTCCTCTGGGTGAAGTCCACCGCGAAGACCGTGTACTACGCGGAGAGCTACTTCATCGAGGACGCCAAGCTCCTCGACCTGGGTCGCCTCGGTGACAACGTTGGTGGTCAGGGCTTCGCCTACAACCAGCCCACCGGTGGCGTCGTCCGTACCTTCGGCTACCCCTACGCTGAGCACCCCGACGGCTCCAAGCCGTACACCGGTGTGACGCCGAAGCACTGCTACGGCAAGACCAGCGCCAAGCTGGTCGGCTCGGCCGCCAAGAAGATCGAGGAGCACGTCGCGCTGAAGTGCGCCGTGACCCCCGGCTACGACGGTGGCCCGTGGCTGCTGAAGTACAGCAACGCCAAGCGCCTCGGTTACGTTAACGGTGTCACCAGCACCTTCAACGACCAGGACGGCAACGACCGCGTGGACTACATCTCCAGCCCGTACTTCGACGGTGAGACCGCGACTGTCTACAAGGCCGCCGCGAACACCGCCTCGGGCGCGATGTTCCCGTTCCCCAAGCCGTAACACGCTTGAACTGAGCCGAGGGTCCAAACCTCAGCTCGCCTTGCTTCACCCGAAGGGCTCGGCTTCTGCCGGGCCCTTCGGCCTTTTCTGGAGAAAATCCTCAGGAAAGATCCCTTACGGGAGTGACGCGAGGGTCGATAGGGTCCTAACACCCCTTTGTTAACTCTGTGGAGCCTTCCGTTGAAGCGCCTGCTCATCCCCCTCGCGGCCGCCGGTCTGACCGCTGCCGTGCTCGCCGCGCCCGCCGCCGCCGCGCCGAATTGGGTCACCGACCCGCTGGCCCCCAAGCCCGCCGACGCCTACAGCAACGCCCTGTTCTGGCTGGACGCCAACGGCGCCGCGCTGAAGAAGGCCACCCAGTACCACTGGGACAGCAAGAACGTCACCAAGCTCGTCAAGGTCAGCGCCGACAAGCCCGATGACGGCAAGCCCGGCATCGTCGCGCCCACCGGCACCGCGACGACCGGCGCCAAGGTGAAGAACGTCAACCTGCCCAGGACCATCGGCAAGGTCTTCTTCATCGACCTCAAGGGTGAGTACCGCTGGTGCTCGGCCACCTCGATCCAGTCCAGGCACCGCAACCTGGTCGCGACCGCAGGGCACTGCGTCTACGAGCACGGCCGTGACGTGTTCGCCAAGTGGGTCTTCGTACCCGGCTACTACCAGGGCAAGGCGCCGTTCGGCGTCTTCGCGGGCGCCTACGCCTTCACCACCTACGACCTCGACACCTACGACGACTACGACGGCGACTTCGCCTTCGTCGCCGTCCACAACGGCTTCGACCTGCCTGGGACGCGCGAGGTCACCAAGACCGAGTTCTCCGACTGGGCCGGCGACAAGTGGATCCAGCACGAGGAGATCAAGGAAGACGAGTACAAGGCCGGCTTCGACAAGTACGGGGCCGCCGGGCCGTACTGGTCCAAGGACTTCGACGTCACGCCCGAGAAGGTCGGCCACGACTACAAGGGCGACAAGACCCTCACCAAGGTCGAGGTGACGGAGAAGGAGTACGGCGATGCCGCTCCCAGCACCCCTGCCAACGTGAACGGCGAGCAGTACGAGAAGGTCGGCCCCACGGCGATCAGTAAGGAGAAGTACCAGGAGCTGAGCAAGCTCAAGGCCGACGGCAAGTTCCCCGGCAAGCTCGACGCCGAGGCCAGGAACGGAGCCGAGATCGCCTGGTACGAGACCCACTACTACACCAAGCAGTGGGTGAAGGCCGGCAAGACCGTCCGCTACTTCCGCGACCGCTACATCCTCGGCATCGCCAAGGACACCGGCAGGCTCGGTGACGCCGTGGGCGGGCAGGGCATCGCGTGGAACCAGCCGCAGGGCCAGCCTGTCTTCGCCTTCGGCTACCCCGCGGACGAGCACCCCGACGGCAGCAAGCCGTACACCGGTGTCACGCCCAAGCACTGCTACGGCAAGACGGGCACGAAGACCTACCAGGTGAACAGCTTCAGGGTCGAGAACCACCAGGTCCTGAAGTGCTCCATGACCGGCGGCGCGGACGGCGGCCCCTGGCTGCTGAAGTACGACAACAGCAAGCGCCTCGGCTACGTCAACGGTGTGACCAGCCTGTTCCACGACCAGGACGGCAACGACCGGGTCGACCTGATCAGCTCGGCGTACTTCGACGGTGAGACCGCTGACGTCTACAACAAGGCGCAGTACGCGGAGACCAAGAGCATCATCGGCCCCAAGGGCGAGATGCTCAGCTGAGTGCGCGACGGCCCGGCTCCCTCCGAGCCGGGCCAGTTTCCAGTAACGGCGGGCAACCGCTTTGGACTCCGAACAGCTCGTCAGCGGTCGTGACCACCGGCGCACGGCCCTCCAGCACAATGACCGACAAAAGAACACAGCGTCGGGCGGCTTGATAGAGTGTCCGACATGATGGTTGAGCCAGGCACCAAGCAGCCTCGTCCCGCCCGCGCTCGGCGAAGGAGCCGGCAGGCCGTCACCTCGCTGACCATGAGAGAGCTCGGCAAGCTCAGCGCCGACGACATGGCAGCCATCGACCACCCCGTTCCTGTGACCAGCAACGGCAGGCCCGTTGCCTGGCTCGTACCGCTTGGTCCAAGTGAGCGCCTTCGCGCCGAACTGATCGCGAGCGGAGACATTGTTCCTCGACGCCGCGAGGACCTCGACGCGTGGCAGCCAGCTCCGGCTGTAGAAGGGGAGCCGACCCTCTCCGAAATCCTCCTCGCGATGCGCGAGCAGGAGCGGACATGATCTACCTTGATTCCTGCGCCTTGGTGAAGCTGGTCCTCAGCGAGAAGGAGACGGCCGCACTCGACCGGTTCCTTTCCCAACGCAGATCCGAGATGATCACTTCTGAGCTTGCGCTGACCGAAGTGATTCGCGTTGTTCGCCGCTCCTGCTACAGCGACCAACGCGAACTGACCGTTGACTCCACGGTCCTACACGATCGGTTGGCGCTGACGGCCGACCTTCTTGATCGAGTCGACCTGATCGCCGTCAACCGCGACCGCCTCATTAAAGCGGCGACCTTCACCAACGATCCCTTTGTTGGCACCCTCGATGCGATTCACCTGGTAAGCGCCCAGTTGATCCAAACAGCGCTCAAGGCGTTCATCACGTACGACAAGGCGCTCTCCCGCGCGGCCACGCAGGCGGGACTGCCGGTCGTACAACCCACGTGAACCGACCCGCTTGACTGCTCTCATCCACGATCCGACCTCGCGACAAGCACCGCCCAACATAGGGACAGGGTTTCAGGTGCCGGCGTCAGACCGGGGTGAGCTCCTTGACGCGTTCGTTCAGGGCGACCACCGGTGGTTCCGATCGGTACGGCTCCAGCCGCCGCCGCAGGTCGAGCGCATAGGAGCGGCTCCTGACCGACTGGAGCTCGTTGGCCAGCCCCAGCGCCTGCGTGGCCGTCTCGCAGGCCTCCTCCAGCTCCCCGCACTGCAGCAGCCCGGCCGCCAGCAGCGAGAGGTTGAACATCCGCCCTCGCACGTACCGGCCGTCCATCTCCAGCGATCTGCGCGCATATCGTACGGCTCGCGCGCCCTCCCCCAGATCCCGATAGCAGTGGGCGAACTTGGCCGCCAAGTAGGCCTCGTCGAAGTACGACAGCCAGGCGGGCTCCTCCCCCGGCGTCCGCCGCGCGAAGTCGCGCTCGGCCGCGTTGAGTGAGGCGGCGCACGAGGTCTTGTCGCCCAGCCCCGCGTGAGCGTGAGCCTCGAGGACGTGGCAGGAGGCCATCAGCGTGTGGATGCCCGCGCGCAGCGCGGACTGCTGGGCGGCGCGGGCGAGGTCGAGGGCGTGGGCGGACTGGCCCATGTAGAGGGCCTGGTGGCTCATGCCGGCGAGGATCTCGCCGCCGAGGCCGTCGTCGCCCGCGCCACGGGCCAGGCGGAGGGCCTGGATGAGGTAGCGCTGGGCGAGGCCGTGCTGTTCGAGGTCGTAGGCCATCCAGCCGGCCAGCCTGGTCAGCTCGGCGGCGGCGGAGGCGAGGCGCTTGCCCGTGCTCTCGCCGTACGAACCCTCTTTGAGCAGTGGTGTGACCGCGGTGTCGAGGTACTTGACCACCGCCGAGCGGACCCTGCCGCCGCCGAACCTGTTGTCGAGCGCCCCGAACGAGCGGGTGACCTCGTGGATGGCGGCGATGTCGGCCATTCCCACCCTGCGCCCGCCCGCCGCCGAGGGATTGCCCTCGGAAGGGAAGGTCAGCCAGCGGATGGCTCCGACCGATCCCGCCCCGATCGCGAACGTGGAGTCGACCAGGAACCTTCGCCGTTCCACATCCGCCCGCCACAGAGCTGTCACTGTCGCAACCCCCTCCTGCCACGTGTGCGTGAACTCCTGCCCGAGGTGGAGGGGCGTGGTGACGACCGGCATGCCGAGGTCTTCCGGCGTGACGGGGCGGCCGAGGCGCAGCGCGAAGATCTCGGTCAGCAGGCAGGGAACGGGGTCGCGCGGCCGCTGACCACCGATCCACCGCAGGACGGAGCTGTGGTCGTACTTCAGGCCTGGCGCACCTCGGGCCGCGCCCAGGTCGTTGAGCCTGCGGGCCAGCCCCTTGTGGGAGAAGCCCGCTTCGGCGATGAGCGCCTGGAGCGGCCGGTTGGCGTTACGTTCCATGGGCCCCTCAGCGGAGAGTCGGGCACGTCATTACAGAGAGCTTTAGTTCTAGCACGGAACGTAACACTTGTGTCGCCTTTCCCAAAGGGAACGTCAAAACTCCTCTGGGAGGGCGGAGGACGCAAAAGGCCCCCGGCGGCGAGGCGCCGGGGGCCGAGCGAACTGCTAGAGCCTGGCCACGCCGTCCTCGCGGGCCTGGGCGGCCACCGCTGCGATGACGGCAGGGGCCACCCGGGGGTCGAACGGGCTGGGGATGACATAGTCCTCCCGCAGCGCGTCGCCGACCACGCCCGCGAGCGCCGTCGCCGCCGCCACCTTCATGTTCTCGGTGATGGTGGAGGCCCGGACGTCCAGCGCACCCCTGAACACGCCGGGGAACGCCAGCACGTTGTTGATCTGGTTGGGGAAGTCGGAACGCCCCGTCGCCACCACCCGCGCGTAACGGGCGGCCACCGCGGGGTGCACCTCGGGCGTCGGGTTGGACAGCGCGAACACGATCGAGTCGGGCGCCATGGAGGCGATGGCCTCTTCCGGCACCGTCGAGCCCGAGAGGCCGACGAACACGTCGGCACCCGCCAGGGCCTCCTCGGTCGAGCCGGTGAGCCCGCCCCTGTTGGTGTCGGCCGCCAGCGCCTCCTTGAAGGGGTTCAGGCCTGAGCGACCCGAGTAGATCATGCCCCGCGAGTCGGACACCGCGATGTCGCCGATGCCCGCGTTGAGCAGCATGCGGGTGACCGCGACGCCCGAGGCACCGGCCCCTGCGACGACGGCGCGCAGCGCGCTGAGCGGGCGCCCTGTCAGGCGGGCGGCGTTCTGGAGCGCGGCCAGGACGACGATGGCCGTGCCGTGCTGGTCGTCGTGGAAGACGGGGATGTCGAGCAGGTCCCGCAGCCTGTCCTCGACCTCGAAGCAGCGGGGTGCGCTGATGTCCTCGAGGTTGATGCCGCCGAAGGACGGGGCGAGCCTGGCGACGGTCTCCACCAGGGCGTCGACCGAGGTGCAGTCGAGGCAGATGGGCACCGCGTCGACCCCGGCGAACTCCTTGAACAGCAGCGCCTTGCCCTCCATGACCGGCATGGCGGCCGAGGGGCCGATGTCGCCGAGCCCGAGGACGGCGGTGCCGTCGGAGACGACCGCGACGACGTTGGACACCCAGGTGTAGTCCCTGGCGAGCTCGGGGGACTCGGCGATGGCCATGCAGACCTTGGCCACCCCCGGGGTGTAGGCGAGGGAGAGATCGTCCGCGTCGCGGACGGGGATGGTGGAACGGACCTCGAGCTTGCCCCCGCGGTGCAGGGCGAAGGCCGGATCCAGGTCGAGGGAATCGAGAGAGACAGAAGCGGGCGTGACAGCCACAGCGACCCCAGTAGTCATCGGAATGGGCACGAACCAGACGCCGCACGAAAGGTGTCGTGGAGCGGGCGTCTTCGTGAGGGGGGTACGGGGGTCACCCGTTTTTTGATTCTGCCACATACTGAGACGCGCGCATGTGTAAGGAGTGTTAACAGGTTGGATCTGACCTCATACGCGGAGTTGGCCGTCCTTCTGATCAACGGAGAGCTTCCTGATGAGAACGGCCTGCGCGAAGAGCTGGCATCGGTCTTCGCGCTGGCCGACGCGGGCAAGCACGACGAGGCGGTCGAGCTGCTCAACACCCTGCTCGCGCGGCATCCCGTGCATCCGCAGATCTCCGCGCACGACGGGCAGGGCTGGCATCTGCACCTGTCGGAGGGCGGCATGGTGATGGGCCTGGCCGCCGTGGTCACCGACCTGGGCGTCGACAGGCTGGGCGTCTGCAGGGCGGCGCGGTGCTCGAACGTGTTCGTCGACACCTCGTCCAACCGCTCGCGCCGCTACTGCTCCGAGCGCTGCGCCAGCAGGGCGAACGTCGCCGCCTACCGTGCGCGCCGCAAGAGCGGCCAGTAGCGCAGCACGACGCGGCCCACGATGTCGTCGACGGGCCCGAAGTCCCAGCTGTCCTTGCGTCCCGAGGCGCGCTGGTTGTCGCTCTCCAGCCACCACCCGTCCGCCCCGTGCCATTGGGCGCGTTTGACGATCAGCCGCGAGGGCTCGCCGGGGAGTCTGGCCACGACCAGGTCGCCGGGGTGGACCGCGGCGCCACGCCGTACCAGCAGCCAATCTCCCGGCTGCAGCGCGGGCTTCATGGAGTCTCCTTCGACACGCACCCTCATGGGCTGGTGATCTCCCCACACGAGTAAGGTCGGTAACTGGACCAAGCTGACACAGCATCAAGGAAGGACTTTCTGATGCTCGCACGACTGCTACGACCCAAGCACGTCGCTTCGGCGCACTGCGACCTCCCCTGCGGCGTCTACGACCCCGCCCAGGCCCGGATCGAGGCCGAGTCGGTCAAGGCGATCATGGAGAAGTACGCCGGCAACGAGGACCCGGTCTTCCGCGCTCGCGCCCTCACCATCAAGGAGGAGCGCGCCGAGCTCGTCAAGCACCACCTGTGGGTGCTGTGGACCGACTACTTCAAGCCTCCGCACCTGGAGACCTACCCGCAGCTGCACCAGCTGTTCTGGGAGGCCACCAAGCTCGCGGGCGCCGCGGGCGGCAAGGGCACGGTCGACGTGGGCAAGGCCGACGAGTTGCTCGGTAAGATCGATGAGATCTCCAAGATCTTCTGGGAGACGAAGGCGGCCTGAACAGCCGTTGAAGGGCCCCGCTCCCGCGGGGCCTTTTTCGTTGGTTGGCGCGTCTGAGGACACCAATCGGCTCCAGGTGGCGGTAAGTTGCAGAGAGCGTCCTATACGCGAGGAGGAACGTGACCGAGGACACCGAGGCGCGCGTGATCCGCGATGTGGTGAGCGTCAGGCTTCCCGCCGCGAGTGCGTACTTGTCCGTGCTCCGTACGGCGACCGCCGGCCTGGCTGCACGGCTTGACTTCACGCTCGACGAGATCGAGGACCTGCGCATCGCCGTCGACGAGGCCTGCGCCATGCTGCTGAACGAGGCGGTGCCTGGCACTGACTTGACGGCCGAGTTCGAGCTGACAGGGCAGGAGATGCAGGTCAGGGTGGAGGTCGCGACCGTGGGCAGTACGGCGCCGAAGCGCGATGACTTCGCGTGGATGGTGCTGACCGCCCTGGCCGACGACGTGGACGCGGTTACCGACTCCCCCGACCGCACGGCGATCGTCCTGCGTAAGCGCCGAGGCGCAGCGAGGCCGGCGTGACGGAAAGGACTGGAGCCATGGCCGCCAGCGACCACGCCGTGCCCGACAGGGTGCGCGCCCGCATGCTTTTCGCCGAGTTGGCCGAGCTGGGCCCCGACGAGCCGCGCAGGCAGCGCATCAGGGACGAGCTGGTCGAGCTTCATCTCCCCCTGGTGGAATACCTGGCCCGTCGCTTCCGCAACAGGGGCGAATGGCTCGACGACCTCACCCAGGTCGCCACCATCGGCCTCATCAAGTCGATCGACAGGTTCGACCTGGCTCGCGGGGTGGAGTTCTCCACCTACGCGACTCCGACGATCGTCGGCGAGATCAAGCGTCACTTCCGCGACAAGGGCTGGGCGGTGCGGGTACCGCGCAGGCTCCAGGAGCTCAAGCTTTCGCTCACCAAGGCGATCAGCGAGCTTTCGCAGCGTGAGGGACGCGCGCCGACGGTGGCGGAGCTGGCCACCTACCTGAAGATGACCGAGGAGGAGGTGCTCGAGGGTCTGGAGTCGGCCAACGCCTACTCCACGGTCTCGCTCGACGCCCCCGACTCGGGCGACGACGACGCGCCGGCCGTGTCCGACTCGCTGGGCATCGTGGACGAGTCGCTCGAGGGCGTCGAGTACCGTGAGTCGCTCAAGCCGCTGCTGGAGCGGCTGCCCCCGCGCGAGAAGCGCATCCTGCTGCTGCGGTTCTTCGGCAACATGACCCAGTCGCAGATCGCCACCGAGCTCGGGATCTCCCAGATGCACGTCTCCAGGCTGCTGGCCCGCACACTCGCGCAGTTGCGCGAGGGGCTGACGGCCGAGGACTAGCCGCCGTACAACGCCTTCGTGGTCGGCGGCGCGAGCAGCGTGGCCAGTCCAGCGATCGCGACGACCAGCAGTGGTATGCCGATCGCGGGCTGGCCCGACTGGATCACCGTCACCGACACGGGGATCATGAAGATCTGGGTCAGCACGCCGGGCGCCCTGCCCCAGCGCTCCGCCCTGAGCAGCCCGCCCCACGCGACCCAGATCAGCCCCGCGCCGATGAGCATGCCGAACGCGGCCTCGGCGATGGCCGCGGTGGTCTCGCCGGCCTGCCCCGCCAGGGTGCCGACCGCCGCGTAGATCCCGAGCCCGAGCGTCACCAGCCCTTCCAGCGCCACGATCGCGGCCGCCACCGTCAAACTCCAAGGGCGCATGCGTGTGTTCTTTCCTCTTGTACGGCAAGCGGGGTCAAGGCCACGGCCGGTCACCGGTGACCGGCCGTCCTCCACGCTACTCCAGCGGGACTTCGGCTGGTCGCCGTCACATCGGGATCGTCGGACCGGCTCCATCATCCCGCCTGTCCACCTCGGTCTCCCAACCGGCCGCCCCTGGGCGGAAGCCACCCGAAGCGACATGTAGGTCAGCAATGACCGTTTACGGACAAGACGGACATGGAACGTTGGCTACGCTGACCGTATGCGCGCGATGCTCCTGGTCAACCCCAAGGCCACGACAACGAACCACCGCACGCGAGACGTGCTCATCCGCGCCCTCAGCGCGGCCGTCGACCTGACGGTCGAGGAGACCGGCTACCGAGGGCACGCGGCCGCGCTGGCGAGCACCGCGCACGCCAAGGGCTACGACACCGTCGCCGTCCTCGGCGGCGACGGCACGGTCAACGAGACGGTCAACGGCCTGCTCGAAGGCGAGGGCCACGACCAGAGCGAACGCCCGTCGCTCCTGGTGATCCCCGGCGGCAGCGCGAACGTCTTCGCCCGCGCGCTGGGCCTGCCGAACGACCCCGTCCAGGCCACGGGCGCGGTGCTGGAGGCGCTGCAGGAGGGCCGTACGAGGTCTGTCGGTTTGGGTCAGGCCCTTTGGGACGACCAGAGCCGCTACTTCACCTTCTGCTCGGGGCTCGGCTACGACGCCGAGGTGGTGCGCGCGGTCGAGGGCCTGCGCGGCGCCGGCCGCAAGGCGAGCCCCGCACGTTATGTGAACACCGCCCTGCGCCACTACCTGTCCACGGACAAGCGGCAAGCGGCTATGACCGTCAAGGGCCCCGGCATCCCGACCGCCGAGGGCGTCTTCATGGCGATCATCTGCAACACCTCACCGTGGACCTATGTCGGCCCGCACGCGGTCTCACCGACCCCGTGGGCGAGCTTCGACACCGGACTCGACCTGCTGGGCCTCCAGCGCATGGGCCTCCCCTCGATGGCCTCGATCATCCGCCAGATCCTCACGGAGCGTGACACCCTCCCCAGGGGGAGGCACCTCGTCCAGCTCCACGACGAGGCCGAGTTCACGATCTCCGCGGAACGTCCCGTGGCCTTCCAGCTCGACGGTGACTACCTCGGAGAGCGCGAGTCCGTAACGTTCCGGTCTATCCCGAACGCGTTACAAGTGCTGGTCTAAGCGGTTACATTCGGTCATTGTGTGATGCATCCGACATCCATATCCACCAAAACTTCGACCCAAACCTCTTGCGTGTACTAAGCGTGGCTGGAAGTCTCGTCATTGACGTCGGAACGTAGGACCTTTGAACCACCAAGGGTTCCTACCTGCGACAGCGCGAACACCCCGGGTCTCCTCAGGATTCGGGTAAAGGCTCGCGCTAGTTAGTGAAAGACTTCACAAAGTAGACCGCACGGAGTCGGCTAGCGGCGACTCCATCTACGAAGGAGTGGACGCATGGACTGGCGCCACCGAGCTGCCTGCCGTGACGTGGACCCTGAGCTGTTCTTCCCGATCGGCAACACGGGCCCGGCCCTGATGCAGATCGAGGAGGCCAAGCAGGTGTGCCGTTCCTGCTCGGCCGTTGACTCGTGCCTGAAGTGGGCCCTCGAATCCGGACAGGACGCCGGCGTGTGGGGCGGTCTCAGCGAGGACGAGCGTCGCGCTCTCAAGCGCCGCACGGCCCGCGCCCGCGCTCGCGCCACCGCCTGACCACAACGTCTCCATGACGCCTGGCGAGTGAGACTTTTCCTGCCAGGCCCGCGACCCCGAGGGGTCGCGGAACACGAGACCAGGGTCCGCGCTCCGCATGTCGGGCGCGGACCGAGGTCTTTCGCGGACCCGCCGCTCAGGGTCCACCGTCGGCCTCTGAGCGCTCGCTTCCTGATCGGGGCCGTACGCCCGCCCGTCACGAGGCCGGCAGCGGGATCGACAGCGTGACCTCGGTCCCCCCACCCTGACGCGGCTCGATCGACAGCTTGCCCGACAGCTCCCCCTCCACCAGCGTCCGCACGATCTGCAGGCCGAGGCTGGTGGTGTTGTCCAGGTCGAAGTCCGCCGGCAGCCCGCGCCCGTCGTCCCACACCACGACGTGCAGCCGGTCGCCCCCCGACTCCACCACCACCTGGAGCCGTCTGGGCCGCCCGTGCTGCAGGGCGTTCTGCAGCAGCTCGGTCAGCGCCATCGCCAGCGGAGTCGCGATGAGGGAGGGCAGCACCCCGAAGGTGCCGATCCTTCGCGGCGTCACCGCCGCCTCGGGCGCCGACACCTCGCCCGCCATGGCGATGACCCTGTCGGCGATCTCGTCGAAGTCGGCGAACTCCTCCGGAGCCATCGACAGCGTCTCGTGGACGATGGCGATCGAGCCGACCCGCCGTACCGCCTCCTCCAGCGCCTCGCGGCCCTCGGGGACCTGCAGGCGGCGCGCCTGCAGGCGCAGCAGCGCGGCGACGGTCTGCAGGTTGTTCTTGACGCGGTGGTGGATCTCCCGGATCGTCGCGTCCTTCGTCATCAGTTCGCGCTCGCGACGCCGCAGCTCGGTGACGTCGCGGATGAGCACCAGGGCGCCGATGCGGCCACCGCCGACGATCAGCGGGATGGCCCTCAGCTGGACGATCGTGCCGCCCGACTCGACCTCGGTCTCCTTGGCCGCGCGGCCGCTCGCCACGATCATCAGGTCTTCGTTGATCGGCTCGTCGGAGTAGCAGAGCGTGGCCGTCAGCTTGCCGAGCTCGGCGCCCACCAGGTCGGCGTGCAGGCCGAGCCTGCGGTAGGCCGACAGAGCGTTCGGCGAGGCGTAGGTCACCCTGCCCGCGCGGTCGAGCCGCAGCAGGCCGTCGCCGACGCGGGGCGAGCGGACCAGGATCGGCTCCTCCCCTGAGAACGGGAAGCGGCCCTCGGCCACCATCTGGGCCAGGTCGGAGGCGCTCTGCAGGTAGGTGAGCTCCAGGCGCGAAGGGGTGCGGGCCGACGACAGGTTGGTCGAGCGCTGGATCACGCCGAGGAAGCGACCCTCGCCGTCGGGCATCGCCCGCCGTACCGGAATGGTCTCCTCGCGGACCGGCACGCCGGTGGACCAGTCGGGGTCGCCCTCGCGGCAGATGCGCCGCTCGTTCCACGCGGTGTCGATGAGGCCGCGCTCGCCCTTGGCCGCGACGCTGCCGACGATGTCGTCGTGGTAGACGGTGGGTCCCGTGGTCGGCCGCATCTGCGCGATCGCGATCCAGCCGCTGTCGCTCTGCGGCTGGTCGTGCTCCCCCGCGGGCCCGACCTGGCTCCCGCGGTGGAGCAGCGGAGCCCACAGGATGAGGTCGGCGAACGACAGATCGGCCAGCAGCTGCCAGTCGGAGACCAGCGAGTGCAGCCAGTCGAGGTCCGCCGCGTCGAGCGCGGTGTGGCGGACGACGAGGTCGCTGAGAGTCGGCACGAGTGCATCATGCGTGGTTTCGGCCACAACAACCAACTCGCCCTGCGCAAAGTGCGGCTACAGCGCTTTTGGGGCATCTCACATTGTGAGCACCATCACACCGCGGAGCGCAGAAAAGTGGTCGAGGCCTTGATCGGGCGCGCAAGACCAGAGGCGGTTATCACCGCACTCACGGCCATGGATATCCTTCACAATCAGCCCGAGCAGCCCATATATGCGTGTGCGAGGGCCCAACGGATCCGGGTGCCCGCAAGCCACTCTTGCTTGCGGTTGACCACTCGGGCCAATCTGAGTTCCGATGATCTCGCGGTGATCAGACACGCCCTCACCGCCGTGGCTGGAGTGAAGGTGAGAGCGTGACAGAAGAGTCCCCTCGCGTACCTAAGTACTACGACGTCAAACGGAGCCTGCTGGAGCTCACCAAGAGCCTCACGCCGGGCAGCTCGCTGCCGCCCGAGCGGACGCTCGCCGTGCGCTTCGAGACCTCGCGCACGACCGTCCGCCAGGCGCTGACCGAGCTGGTGGTGGAAGGCCGACTGGTACGCATTCAGGGGAAGGGCACGTTCGTCGCCCAACCGAAGGTGGCCCAGGTGCTGCAGCTCACCTCCTACATCGGCGACCTGCGCACCGCCGGGCTCGAGCCCGACACGAAGATCCTCGACATCAGCTACATCACCGCGGACGAGGCGCTGGCCAGACGGCTGGCGATCAACCCAGGCGGCAGGGTGCTGCGCATCCACCGGCTCCGGCTGGCCAACGGCGAGCCCGTCTCCATCGACACCACCCACCTGTCGGCGCGCCGCTTCCCGAGGCTGCGGCGGGAGCTCGAGGTGCACTCGTCGCTGTACGAGACGCTGCACAACGCCTACAACGTGCGGCTGACGGACGCCGAGGAGGTCATCGAGACCGTCCTGGCGACGCCGTACGACGCGCAGATGCTGGGCGTCGATGTGGGCCTGCCGATGCTGCTGCTCACCAGGCACGCCTTCGACGCCGACGGCAACCCGGTGGAGTGGGCCCAGTCCCTCTACCGCGGCGACCGCTACAAGTTCGTCACCCGCCTGCGGCGCCCCTGAAAGGCAAGGTCCCTCGCCTCCGGCTCGGGGCCGGCCTTCCCCAGGGGCTCCCGACCCCGTCCCGCCCCCCACCACGCATCCCGGTATCCCGACCGCCTGTCCCGAGGACGGAGCCTTGATGTGGTCTCGCACCCGTGTCCGCCCAGTGGCCGAAGACCGACGTGCGCATCGGCAAGGCGGCGGGGCTGCGCGGCCTGCCCACCAGGACTAAATCATGGTCAGGCGACGCTCGACCGCGTCGGGGGATCACTCCCGCCACCGTCCCGACGTTCCGAACCGTGCTTGGTGTGGCTCTTGTCGTCAGGGTCGTCGCCCATCTGACAACACAACAGGCGTAGCACTTGACGCTACAGCGTGCTACGTTCACTGCATGAGGACAATTACGCAGCGTGAGTTTCGCAACAACTCCGCAGCCGTTATGGATGCGGTGGAAGCGGGCGAGATCTACCACATCACTCGCAATGGCATCGAAGTCGCCGAGCTACGGCCTTTGTCCCGCAAGCGGCGCCTGACCGCGGAGGAACTGGTCGCCCGTCATCGTCGGCTACCACGCGTGGATTACAGTCGCATGCGTCAGGAAGCCGACGAATTCTTCGGGACGGAAGATCGGCTCGGCAGCGACGACCCTTGGGAAGGCAACCATGCCTGACCGTGATGAGTCGGGCGTACTCGACACCTGCACCTACATCGATCTGGATCTCATCGACCCAGCACGGCTGCCGGCCATCCCGGAGATCACCGCCATAACTCTTGCCGAACTCCACCAGGGCGTCGCCATGGCCAAAGACGCTGGAGCCAGAGCCGCACGCATGGAGAAACTGGGGGCAGCCGTCACCGACTTCGAACCACTGCCTTTCGACAGCGACGCCGCCGCCCGCTACGGGACTCTGGTAGCCCTCACGATCGCCGCCGATCGTGACCCTCGTCCCCGCAGAATGGATCTGATGATCGCAGCGGTGGCATCCACCAGAGGCCTGCCGCTCTACACGCGCAACGACACCGACTTCAAAGGGCTCGAAAGCATAGTCACCGTCGTGGCCGTGTGATGGGGCACAATGCCCTCCACGTTACGAGCTCTGGCAGGACGCCTCGGGAAGCCAGCAGACCTTGCCGGCCATCTCCCTGGCGTCCCCGAGCAGCGACTTGAACTCCCCCATCGGCAGCGAAGGGGTCGGCCACGCCGTCTCCGTGTAGACCATGACCGCCGCGCCCCTGCGGACCGCGACCTGCCTGAGCCCGCCCTCCCAGTACCTGGCCCCCACCCTGATGGCCTCGTCGCCGAGCTTGAGCGGCTTGCTGTAGTAGGTGATCTTCTCGATGCCCTCACCGCGCGAGGCGCACTTCTTCAGCTCGGCCCGCATCGCGTCCATGGCGGCACGGGCGCCCGGCTCGTCCTGGTAGAGCGCCACCTGCTCGCCGCCGAGGTCGATCTCCTGCTGCCGGTAGATGGTCCTGGCCGCCACGCGCCCCTTCTCGACGCCCCCGCGCTTGTTCCAGTAGCTGTCGTGGCAGGCGTCGATCATGAGCGGCGTCGACGCCCGGTCGGACACCTCCCAGATGTCCCAGCCGCTCGACCTGTTCTCCCACAGCAGGAAGCCCTTCGGCAGCCTCGTGGCCGCGCTTCCCATCAGCATGCTCGCGGCGGTCACGACCGCCGCCCCCGTCGTCATCATCCCCATACCTGATAGACGCGACGCCGCCGGCGGAAGTTGGCGACGAAGGGGTAGCAGCGGCGTCACCTGTTCGATGTAGATCGCTAGATTGGGGCGATGAGCGAGATCGACACCAGCGTGCCGCACTCGGCCAGGATCTGGAACCACTGGCTCGGCGGCAAGGACAACTACGAGGTCGACAGGATCGCCGGCGAGGAGTTCCTGAAGGTCTTCCCTGGCATGGCGGCGGGCGCGCGGGCCTCCAGGGCGTTCCTGCGGCGGACGATCACCTGGCTGGCGGCGAAGGCCGGCGTCAGGCAGTTCCTCGACATCGGCACGGGGCTGCCGACGGCTGACAACACCCACCAGATCGCCCAGCGGATCGCGCCTGAGGCCCGCGTCGTCTACGTCGACAACGATCCCCTCGTGCTCGCCCACGCCCGCGCGCTGCTGACCAGCACGCCCGAGGGCGCCACCGACTACATCGACGCCGACGTGCGCGAGCCGGACGCGATCCTCACCGTGGCCGCCAAGACGCTCGACTTCGACGCCCCGATCGCGCTCAACCTGAGCGGGATCATGGGCCACGTGGTCGACGACGAGGCGGCGCTGTCGATCGTCGGCCGACTGCTCGGCGCGCTTCCCCCTGGCAGTTACCTTGCGCTCAACGACGGCACGAACGTGCACAGCGAAGCGAACAGGCTGGCGCACCAGCAGTACAACGAAAGCGGGGCGCTGCCGTACATCCAGCGCAGTCCCGCGCAGATCGCCAGATTCTTCGACGGACTGGAACTTGTCGAGCCGGGATTGGTGTCGGTGTCGCGGTGGCGCCCCGAGGGGATCACGCCTCCCGAGGTGGACGGGTACGGCGCCGTCGGCCGTAAGCCCTGACCACTCACCTGTTTGGAACGGTGAGCGGCTGGTAGGTTCCCGGCCATGGAGTCTGCGAAGCACGCTGGCGACGCCGCCGTCGCCGTCGCCAAGGCCTACGGCATCGAGACCATGTTCACCCTCTCCGGCGGGCACGTCTTCCCCCTCTACGACGGGGCCGTGCACGAGGACGTGCGCATCCTTGACGTCAGGCACGAGCAGAGCGCGGTGTTCGCCGCCGAGGCGACGGCGAGGCTGACCAGGAAGCCAGGCCTCGCCGTCCTCACCGCGGGGCCCGGCATCACCAACGGCGTCAGCGGCATCGCGACCGCGCACTTCAACGGCTCGCCCGTCGTGGTCATGGGCGGCCGCGCGCCGCAGTCCCGATGGGGCAGCGGGGCGCTGCAGGAGATGGACCATCCTCCACTGCTGCAGCCGATCACCAAGCTGTCGTTCACGGCCGCCGCCGCCGACTCGATCGGACAGGACGTCGAGCTGGCCTTCCGCACGGCCATCGCCCCGCACAGGGGCCCGGTCTTCATCGACTTCGCCATGGACCACCTGTTCTCTCCGTCGGAGATGCACCAGGCGGAGACGCAGACTCCCTCCCCTCTCGAGCCTGACCCCGACGCGATCGCGCGCGTGGCGGCGCTGCTGGCCGAGGCGGAGCGCCCCGTGGTCGTGCTCGGCTCCGACGTGTGGATGGACCGTGCCGAGGAGGCGGCCCGCGACTTCGTGGAGGCGTGGCGGCTGCCCGTCATCCCCAACGGCCAGGGCCGCGGCATCCTGCCCTCAGGTCACGAACTGCTGGTCACCCGTGCCCGCGGTCTCGCCTTCGGCCAGGCCGACCTGGTGATCGTCATCGGCACCCCGCTGGACTTCCGTCTCGGCTACGGCTGGTTCGGTGGCAAGGAGGGCGCGCCGCTGGCCCGTGTCGTCCATCTCGCCGACGCCCCCTCGCAGCTGGCCACCCACATGCAGCCCGCCGCCTCCGCCGCGGGTGACCTGTCGCTGGTGTTCTGGAGCCTCGGCACGGCCTGCGGCGACGCGGGCGTGAAGCCCTCCCGCTACGCGCCATGGCTCGAGACGCTCTCCCAGGCGGCAGCGGCGGCCATCGCGGGCGACGCCGACCTCCTGTCGGCCTCCTCTGACCCGATCCACCCCCTGCGCGTCTACGGCGAGCTGGGCAAGGTGCTCGGCGACGACGCGGTGGTGATCGGGGACGGCGGCGACTTCGTCTCCTACGCGGGCAAGTACGTCGAGCCCCGCCAGCCGGGCAACTGGCTCGACCCAGGCCCCTACGGCTGCCTCGGCACGGGGCTCGGCTACTCCATCGCCGCCCGCCTGGCCCGCCCCTCCTCGCAGGTGGTGCTGCTGCTCGGCGACGGCGCGGCGGGCTTCTCGCTGATGGACGTCGACACCCTCGTCAGGCACGACCTGCCGGTGGTCATGGTGTGCGGCAACAACGGCATGTGGGGCCTGGAGAAGCACCCCATGCAGATGCTGTACGGCTACGACGTGGCCGCCGAACTGCGCCCCGAGACGCGGTACGACCAGGTCGTGACCGCGCTCGGCGGCGGTGGCGAGCTGGTCACCAAGCCGTCGGAGATCGGGCCCGCGCTTCGGCGGGCGTTCGACTCCGGCGTGCCGTACATGGTGAACATCGCCACCGACCCGCAGGTCGCCTACCCCCGCAACACCACGGGGGTCTGAGCTGCTACGACTTGCCGGTGGCCGTCGGCGAGTGCGAGGTGCTGGGCGTCGGGCTCGGGGACGGCGACGGGCTGGGCGACTTGCCCGGCGGGCACTGGTCACTCACGGTCGACACTGTCACCGTCCTGCCCTTGGCCAGCGGCTCGCGCGGATCCGGCTCCTGGTCCGAGACCTTCGGGCAGCTGTCCGGCTCCATCACCATGACGGCCTTGATGTGGATCGTGTAGCCCGACTTCTCCAGTGTCTTCCTCGCCTGCTCCACGTACATGTCCAGGACGTTCGGCACCAGCGGCTGCTTGACGTGCGTCGGCGTGGGCGTCTCGCTGGGCTCCTCGACGACGGCCTGCTTCGTCGTCGGCGGTGTGGAGGGCCGCCTGGTGGGCTCCTCCGTCGGCTCGGGCTCCTCCGTGGGCTCGGTCGGCTTCGGCGGCTTGGTCGTCTTCGTGGTTTTGCCCGGGGTCGTCTTGGTGCCCCCTGCGACCGGCGAGGTGGTGACCGCCGTCGCTCCTCCGGGCTCGTCGCCCATGCCGGTGAGCGCGACGGCGCCCGCGCCGACGCCCAGCACCGCCACCGCGGCGATGCCCGCCACCAGCACGCCCCTGCCGCCGCCTGCTTTGGCGGCCTTGGCCGCCCTGCGGGCGCCGCGCCGCGACCCCTCAGTGGCGACCGTCGACTGGTCGGGCGGCTGGATCGCTCCCGTGGCCGGTGACGGCGCGGCCGCCGCGGCCCCCGTCACCACCGACAGGTCGGTGAGCGAGGGCGGCGAACCGGCGGCGTGGGGCGACCGCGCGGCCTGCCTGGCCGCCGCCGCCATGGCCGCGGCGCTGGGGTGGCGTCGCACCGGGTCCTTGGACAGCGCCCGCTCCACCACCGCCCGCACCGCGGGCGGGATCTCGGCGGGCAGCGGCGGCGGAGCCTCCCTGATGTGCTTGAGCGCGATCGTGACCGGGCTGTCGCCATCGAACGGGCGCACGCCCACCAGGCACTCGTAGGCCACCACGCCGAGCGCGTAGATGTCGACGGCGGGCGTCACCGGCGCGCCCTCGGCCTGCTCGGGCGCGCAGTAGGCGGCGGTGCCCAGCACCATGCCCGCGTCGGTGAGCCTGTTGGCCACGTCCTGGCGGGCGATCCCGAAGTCGGTCAGGACCAGGGTGCCGTCGCGCTGCACGAGCAGGTTGCCCGGCTTGACGTCGCGGTGCACGATGCCCTGGTCGTGTACGGCCTGCAGCGCCGACGCCGCCTGGGCGATCAGCTCCATGGCAGGTTCGGGCGCGATGCGCCCCAGGCGCTGCAGTAAGCGATCGAGCGGTTCGCCGTCGACGAACTTCATCACCAGATAGACGGTCGCCCCCGCACCCGCCACCTGGTGAACCCCGTAGTCGTAGACGTCGACCACACCGGGATGGTTGATCGTCGCCATCGCCCTCGCCTCGCCCTGGAAGCGAGCGACGAAACCCGGATCGTCCGTGCGGCCCGGAAGCAGCACCTTGACGGCGACGGTGCGCGCGAGGACGATGTCCTCGCCACGCCACACCTCACCCATGCCGCCGGCGCCGATGCGGGTATCCAGGCGATATCGCCCCGCCAGCGTCGTCCCTTGGGCCACCATGTCTCCCCCGTTACCCCCTGTCGTCTGGAACCTCTCCCACCCCAGGGTTCTCCAACAAAGCGGATTTGTATCGCGGCGAGGTAACGCAGAGGTCACGGAATTCTGAGAAGTGTACGGCTTGCACCATTCCGTCACCACAAAATTGCCGCAAGCCGTACAAACCTATCCTGAGGCCTCGGACGGATTCCTGTCTGTCCGATACCCGAGATGTGATCTCAGTAGGCTGGCCGCATGACGCTCGCCCCAGGTCTCCGCGCCACGTTGCTGATCATGGTCGAGAGGGAGGACCTCGCCACCAAGATCGGCAGTGGTGACGTGCCCGTGCTGGCGACGCCGCGACTGCTCGCTCTGGCGGAGATGGCGACCGTACAGGCGGTCAGGGAACACCTCGGAGCGGGCGAGACCTCCGTCGGCACCAGGGTGGAGCTCGACCACCTGGCCGCCAGCCCCATCGGCACGCACGTCGAGATCAGCGCCGAACTGACCGCGGTGGACGGCAGGCGCCTGGTGTTCGGCTTCACCGCCCGCGATCGCGCCACCCTGGTGGGGAAGGGCACGATCGAGCGGGTGGTCGTCGACAGGGAGAAGTTCCTCGGGCGGCTCGCCCCGGGGAGAACGTCTAGCTGATGACGGCGATCAGGTCGCCTTCCTGCACCACGTCGCCTTCGGCCACCTTCAGCGTGACCACGCCGTCGTCCTCGGCGAGCACCGGGATCTCCATCTTCATGGACTCGAGGATCACCAGCGTGTCGCCCTCCTCGACCGTGTCACCCTCGGCGACGACGACCTTCCAAACGTTCGCCACCATCTCGGCGTGTACCTCAGCCACGGGAACCCCCCTCTTTCAATGCCTCAACTGTGTCACGTTCACTTGGCGCGCATGCGGCCGACCAGGCCCGTGTCGTAGTCGCCGCTGACGAACTCGGCGTGGTCGAGCAGCTCGGCGCAGAACGGCAGGTTGTTCTTCGGTCCTTCGATCTTGAACGACTCCACCGCCTCCCTGCCCTTCTCCATGGCCTCGGCACGGCTGGCGCCGTACACGCAGAGCTTGGCCATCAGCGGGTCGTAGAACGGAGTGACGGTGGTGCCGGCAGCGTAGCCGGAATCGACGCGGATGCCGGGGCCGGACGGCTCCTCCCACAGGGTGATCGCGCCGGGGCCGGGGAAGAACCGCTTCGGGTCCTCCGCGTAGACGCGGAACTCGATCGCGTGGCCCGTGACCTCGGGCGTGACCGAGGGGTTCTCGCCCGCGGCGACCCTGAGCTGGAGCTCGACCAGGTCGAGCCCGGTGACGAGCTCGGTGACCGGGTGCTCCACCTGGAGCCTGGTGTTCATCTCCAGGAACACGAAGTCCTGCTCGTCGGCGTCGACCAGGCACTCGACCGTGCCCGCGCCGAGGTAGCCGACCGCCTCGCCGGCCTTGACCGCCGCCGCCAGCATGCGCTCGCGCAGCTCGGGCGTGACACCGGGCGAGGGCGACTCCTCCACGACCTTCTGGTGGCGGCGCTGCACCGAGCAGTCGCGCTCGCCGAGCGCAAGCACGGTGCCGTCCGGCAGACCGAGGATCTGCACCTCCACATGGCGGGCGCGGGCGATGTAACGCTCAAGGAGGATCGCGGGGCCCTCGTCACCCGAGGAGAAGCGCGCCGCGGCCCTGGAGGCCTGCTCGAAGGCCTTGGCCAGGCCCTCGGCGTCGTGGGCGACGCTCATGCCGATGCCGCCGCCACCACCGGCGGTCTTCACCATGACCGGGTAGCCGATCCGCTCGGCCTGCACCCGCGCCTGGTCGAGGTCCTTGACCGGCTCGCGGGTGCCCGCGGCGACCGGAACGCCCGCCTCCTCCATCAGGTTGCGGGCGTTGATCTTGTCGCCCATCCGCTCGATGGCCTCGGGGGCCGGACCGATCCAGATCAGACCCGCCTCGACGACGGCCCTGGCGAACGCGGCGTTCTCCGCGAGGAACCCGTAACCGGGGTGGATCGCCTTCGTGCCGGTCGCTCGCGCGGCCTCGAGCACCTTGTCGACGTCGAGGTAGCTCTGCGCGGGGTTGGCGGGGCCGAGCAGCACGGCCTCGTCGGCCTCCTGAACGAACGGCAGGTCCGCGTCGGCCTCGGAGTGGACGGCGACGGCGCGCAGACCCAGCCGCTGGACGGTGCGGATGATCCGCCTGGCGATCTCCCCTCGGTTGGCGATCAGGACGGTTCCGAGCGTCTCATTAAGCACGACGCCCACCATACGGCCGCCGTCAGCGAGATCCCTTTCCCCCGAAACCACCGATCCAGACAGCCCGTGTTGTAGGAAGCCCACAAAAGTGAGTGGGGCGAAACGCGGTAGGTGCGCTTCGGCCTTAGAGCCGATGCACAGGCGCGAGCCGGTCCACCACACGCGCCATCGCCTCGATCACAGCGGCGTCGTACTCGCCGCCGACGCCGAGCCTGAGCCGCTCTAAAGCGGCTCCCGCGCGGTCGCGGTCGGTCGAGCCGCCGACGAGGTCGTCGTAGGCGTTGGCGGCCTTGATGATGCGGCTGGAGCGCGGCGGCTCCTCGGCGATCGAGTCGCACTGCCGCCTGACCAGCTCCGCCACCCTGTCGAGCACGCCGGTCTGCCTGATGACCTCCGCGCCCAGCTCGGCGATGCGCCTGGCCTGCGTGGGATCGGTGAGCACGGTCGCCCCGCCGGGAATGGGATCGCGCAGGGACAGCTGCCCGATGTCGTGCATCAGCGCCGCGTACTCGAGCTCGAGCAGCTCGGGCTCGGCCATGCCCAGCTCCCTGCCGATCGCCACCGACAGCCTGCTGACCCTGCGCGAGTGGCCAGGCTCGACGTATCCGCCCACCTCGGTCACCCGCGACAGCGCCCGCACGGTCTGCAGGTAGGTGGCCCTGATGCCGGCGTACTTGCGGAAGGCCACCTGGGTGACCAGCAGGGGCGCGGCGAACACCAGCAGCGCCATCAGGTCCATGCTGTGGCAGGCGAGGGCGAGCAGCACCCCTGAGGCGGCCACGGCGGCGCCCAGCGGGAAGGCCATCCTGAGCTCGTCCCTGACGGCCACCTTGAACGCGGTGCGCACCTGCTCGGCCCTGAGCATGGCCGCGATCAGCACGTCGGCCAGGAGGGTGATCGCGATCAGCACCACCATCACGACGAGCGCGGGCCACCAGGTCTGGGTCTGCCCCTGGGTGAGGGTGTAGAGGGTGCCGGCGAGCGGTCTGAACGCGAACGCGAGCAGCGCGCCGGTCAGCAGCCGCCTGGCCATCGCGTCCAGCCTGGGCGGGCGGCCCACCGCCAGATGCGGCAGCGCGCCCGCGATCATCCCGACGGCGATGACGGCGACCACCTGCAGGGCGGTGTGGTCGAGCTGGACGTTGCTGAGGTCGAGCAGCAGCGTGTATCCGAGGGCAGCGGCCGCGCCGATGGGCGCCACCTCCCTGTTGCCCGGCATCGTCAGCCTGGCGAGCTCCCCGATGGCGATCAGCGCCCCGAACCCGACCGCGATGTCGGGCCGGACGAGACCGACGGCGGCGGTGTGCGCCACACCCGCGACGGCCACCAGCCCGGCCGCCGCGATCAGCAGCAGCTGTCCGGAGTCGAGCCCCTGAAAGACCCGATTCACCACATCCCCCTCGAAACGCCCACCGGCGTCGGTGAGTGGACCCTCATGGTCCGCCCACCACTTCGATCGGCATGGTCGGGTCGTCGTGGTCCTTGATCGTCGTCTCCGTCGCGTCCGCCGGCGGCGGCGACACCGTGCGCGGTGGCTGCCACGGCTGCCGCTCCAGCGCCTTGACGAACGCGGCCACCATCTCGGGGTCGAACTGCGTGCCGGCCCCCTTGCGCAGCTCGGCCACCGCCACCTCGACCGGCCTGGCCCCCCGGTACGACCGGTCGGACGTCATCGAGTCGAACGCGTCGGCCACCGCGATGACCCGCGCGAACTCGGGGATCTCGTCACCCGCGAGCCCCATCGGATACCCCCGGCCGTCGTGCCGCTCGTGGTGGTGCATGATCCCCGCGAACGCCTCGTCGAGGAAGTCGATCCCGCGCACGATCTCCAGCCCCCGCATCGGGTGCAGCTGGATCGCCGCGAACTCCTCCTCGGTCAGCGGCCCGTCCTTCTGCAGCACCTTCGTCGGCACGCCCAGCTTGCCCACGTCGTGGAGCATGCCCGCGTAGCGGATGGCGCGCAGCCGCTCCACCCCCATCCCGATCTCCTGCGCGATCATCGTGGAGGCCAGCGACACGCGCGTGCAGTGGCCACGGGTGTAGTAGTCCTTGGTCTCGACGGCCTGGCACAGCGCCGCGATGGTCGCGTCGTAGGAGCGCTGCTGGGCGTGGTACTGCCCGAAGGCCCAGCGGGCGACGAAGAGCGGCAGCAGCACGAGCACGGCCGAGATCGACTGCACGGTGGCCCACAGGCCCGCCACCAGCAGCCCGAAGGTGGCATAGCCGAAGTAGGACAGCAGGAACTGCGTCATGCCGCTGACCGGCAGCTCCTCGGCCCGCACCTGGGTCGCCAGCCACACCATGGTCAGCGTCAGCACGATGTTGAGCGGGACGAACAGCGCGGCGGCCGCCGCGTAGGGCCCGATCAGCGACTCGAAGTCGTTGACCTGGGGGACCTTCGGCACCCCGCCGAAGAACAGGTAGGCGCTCCCCGAGACGTAGCCGCAGATCGCGAACTGCGCCCCGTTGAACAGCCGCTTTACCAGCGGCAGGCCGGGCCGTACGCTCAGCACGGCGATCAGCCCCACCAGCGCCGCGCCCTCCGGCCCCACCAGCACCACCGCCGCCAGCGCTGCGGAGAAGCTGACCGAGACCGCGAACTGCTCGACGTTGAGCAGCGTCGGCATCGACTCGCACACCAGGAAGAGCAACGCGAGCACGAGCAGCGTGTCGTATTCGCCCGACTTGAAGAGAGCTCCTGTGACCAGGCTGTGCCCGACCAGAGCGGCCGCCGCCCCTATGACGACGACCAGATAGACCTTCGCAGGCCACGGCAGTCCACGCATTGCGGCCCCCCAAGGGCGATCAGGTCCAGGAGACACCTGGAGGGGCGGCGTCACCGCCACCGACCAGGGAAATCGCCGGGGCGACCAGTGCTGTCAACATGCGCATGGGGCTCACGCTACAGAAGTCGCCCAGCGACAGGGGCCCGACTCGTGAATCGCAAGCAAAGCGTAATCAAGCAACTACCTGCGGCGACTCCGCGCCCACTCCACCGTCGCCTTCAGCCCGGTCGTCAGCTCGGTGCGCGGCTGCCATCCGAGCCCCTCGAAGGCGGGCAGCGGGTCGACGGCCATCGCGGGCAGGTCGCCGAGGCGCGCGGGCGCGAACCCCGGCCTGTCGGGCGTGCCCGCCGCGGCGGCGATGAGCGTGTGGAGGTGGCGGTCGGTCGTCTGGAGGCCGGTGCCGAGGTTGAAGCGCCTGCCGCCGCCCGCCGAGCCGCAGGCCATGACGAAGCCGTCGACGACGTCCTCGACGTAGACGTAGTCGCGGGTCTGGTCGCCGTCGCCGTACAGGAGGGTCGGCGCGCCCGACAGCAGCGCGTCGGTGAAGATGGCCACGACGCCCGCCTCGCCCTCGGGCGACTGGCGCGGGCCGTAGACGTTCGACAGCACCAGCGTGGTGTAGTCGATGCCGTGCAGCGCCTTGAACGCGGCCAGGTAGGTCTCGGCGCTGAGCTTGCTCGCCGCGTACGGCGAGCGCGGGTCGGTGGCCGCGTCGCCGGGGACGGGGATGACCGGCGGCCTGCCGTACACCGCGACGGAGGAGGCGAAGACGACCTTGCGCGTGCCGCCGCGCTGGGCGGCGGTGAGCACGCGCGCGGTGCCCTCGACGTTGACGCGCGCGTCGTGCACGGGGTCGGCCACGCTCGCGCGCACGCTGATCTGGGCGGCCAGATGGCAGATGACCTCGGGCCGCCACGTGGCGGCCAGGTCGACCATCGCCGGGTCCCTGACGTCGAGAGCGTGCAACCGCGCGCCCTCGCTGACGTTCTCGGCGCGCCCCGAGGACAGGTCGTCGACGGCCGCGACCTCGTGTCCCTGCCTCAGGAGTGCGTCGACGAGGTTGGACCCGATGAACCCGGCTCCTCCGGTGACCAGCACGCGCATGGGCGCAATGCTAGTCGGCCAGCTCCGCTCGCACCCGCGCGATGCGGTCGAGAACCTTCGAGCGCAGGTCGTCGGGGACCGGATCGCAACCGCAGTGCTTGGCCACCAGCGCCTTCACCGCCTTGTCGAGGTCGTACTCCTGCAGGCACGGGCTGCACTCGTCGAGGTGCACCGTGATGTCCACGGTCTCCCCCTCGCCGAGCTCGCCGTCGAGATAGGCGTAGACCTTGTCGAGCACCTCACGACAGTCCGTCTCGTGCGGCTCACCACAGCTCATTTGGATCCCTCCGCCGGGACCAGGCCACGCTCGCGAGCGTAGTCCTCGAGATGCGTCCGCAGCTGCCTGCGGCCGCGGTGGAGTCTCGACATCACCGTGCCGATGGGGGTGCCCATGATGTCGGCGATTTCCTTGTACGGGAAGCCCTCGACGTCGGCCAGGTAGACCGCGATCCTGAACTCCTCGGGGAGCGCCGCGAGCGCTTCCTTGATGTCGCCGTCGGGCAGATGCTCAAGCGCCTCGATCTCGGCCGACTTCAGCCCGCTCGAGGTGTGGGACTCGGCGCGCGCGAGCTGCCAGTCCTCGATCTCCTCGGTGCCGGACTGCTTCGGCTCCCGCTGCTTCTTGCGGTAGCTGTTGATGAAGGTGTTGGTCAGGATCCGGTAGAGCCAGGCCTTGAGGTTGGTGCCTTCCTGGAACTGGTGGAAGGAAGCGAACGCCTTGGCGAAGGTCTCCTGGAGCAGGTCCTCCGCATCGGCCGGATTGCGGGTCATCCGAAGCGCGGCGGAGTAGAGCTGGTCGAGGTACGGCATGACGTCACGCTCGAACCGCTCGCTGCGCTGCTCCAGAGTCTCCGTGCCTGTCGCGGGCACCGGACCCACCCCCCTAAGATCGCCGGTGGCCTGCTGTGGCGGAACACCGTACTTCAGGGAGGATACCCGCTCGTCAACGACCGGCAGGCCACCGGGGACGGGTTCCAGCAATGTGAGCATGTTCGTGTGCAACACGCCCGCGGCCGCGTCTGTTCCCACAAGATGGAGGTGACGAACGACCCGGTACGGGGAAAAACAAACGTACCTTTTCCGGAACACAGGAGACGCGTGTGCTGCCCATTCCGGCCGAGGAACTGAACGGCTCAGGCACGCTCGGGCCGTACTGGACGTTCTATCGTGCAGTCGTCGCCGAGCAGCTGAATCGCTGGCTTCCCGGTCGTCCCTCCACCATCCTCGACCTGTCCGGCGGTCGCGGGCGCTGGTCCGCCCATGCCGCGAAGGCGGGGCACAAAGTGATCGAGGTCGTCGACTTCCGCCGTGCGCTGGAGGGGCAGCAGCAGCTGCGCGATGCCGACCGGGTGCGTCAGGTCCGCGCCGACGATCTGGGCTTCCTTCCGGACGGCTGCGTCGACGCGGTCGTGGCCGAGGAGCGGGCGCTGTCCATCGAGCTGATGGCCGAGTCGGCCATGGAGGACGTGGTCCGCGTGCTGCGTCCCGGCGGGCGCGCCCTGGTGTGCGTCGACTCCCTCGTGCTCGGCATGGCGATACTGGCCGAGCAGAACTACTGGGCCCATCTGCGGCAGACCGGCGAGGTCATGCTGGTGCCGTGGCCCGACGGCAGCATCACCCGCTGCTTCAGCAGCGGCCAGCTGCGCGAGCTGCTCACGGGCGCCGGCCTCGAGGTCGAGTGGGTACGGCCGCGCACCGTCCTGTCACCCTCCACCGTCGACCACGTCCTGGCCGCCGACACGCGGGCGCTGACCTGGCTGGTGCGCACGGAGCTCGACGCGCATCCCGACGACGACGACACCGTGGGCATCCACCTGGTGGCCAGCGCGTTCAAGAAGTGAGGGTCAGCGCCTTCTCTCCTGCTTCGCCTGGCAGGGGACGCATCTGGCCGCCTCCGGGCGGGCTTCCAGCCTGCCTTCGGGCACCGGCCTGCCGCAGTCGACGCAGTCGCCGTACGTGCCCTCGTCGAGGCGTTTGAGCGCGGCAAGGATCGCGCCCCGATGCGTGGTCGCGACGGTCAGCATGGCCTGGGCACGGTCGGTGTCGGTCAGGTCGGAGCCCGCGTCGGCCGCGGAGCGGTCCGCCACGGCCACCGGCTCTCCGCGCAGCACGCCGATCGACCTGTCGAGCTCGGCGAGCATGCTCTCCAGTCGCTCACGAGCGGTCGTGTCGTCCACGGTCCGCACCTCCGGGTAGGCGGGGGCAGCCGAAAACGGAACTCCCCGGAGGTCCCGCCCGGCGCGTTCGGGGGGTGGTGAATGCAGCGGTGACTCCGAGTGAACGGATGGCATCGCTTTCCTCACCGGATGCCCACTTAGCGTGCTTCTTACACCGCCAGCCTAGAAAAGTGCGCTTTCTTCCTCCGGTTGTTGCGGCTCGATCAGGTGGGGGCCGTTGTTGCGGACGCTGTTGACGTCAGTGGAGACCGGATAGGCGACCAGCCGTCCCGCGTCGGCGGGAACCAGCAGCCTGGAGGCCTGCTCGATGTCGGTGAGCTTCGGGTCGAGCCACTCGGCCCAGCGCTCCCGCTCGATCATCATCGGCATCCTGTCGTGGATGTGCCCGAGGTCGTCCTCGGCCTGCGTGGTGATCACCGTGCAGGTCACCAGCCACTTCTGCGGGTCGTCGTCGGCCCTGGTCGGGTCCTTCCAGAACTCGTACAGCCCGGCCATCGCCAGCACGCCGTCGTCCTCGGGATGGATGTAGAAGGGCTGCTTCTTCTTCTTTTCGCCCTCGATCGGCATCCACTCGAAGTAGCCGTCGGCCGGCAACAGGCACCTGCGGGAGGCGAACGCCCTCTTGAAGGCAGGCTTCTCCGCGACTGTCTCCAGCCTGGCGTTGATCATGCGAGAGCCGATGGACGGATCCTTCGCCCACACGGGCACCAGGCCCCACCGCAGGACGCGCAGCTGCCTGACCGCTCGACCGCTTCTCTGGCCCCGCCCGCTCCGGTCCTCGCCCGCTCCCGCCGCGCTCTCACCGCCCTCGGCGTCCTTCGGCACCCTGCTCAGCACCGCGTAGACCTGCTTGGTCGGCGCCACGTTGTAGTCGGGCTGCAGCTCCTCGTCGGGTGAGGCGTCCTGCTCGACCTGGAACTCCTCCAGGAGCTCGTGCTTCTTGCGCGCTGACGCGTATCTGCCGCACATGACTACACCCTGCCACGTGAGCGCCCGTTTCGCCTTGGACGCACCTCTCCGAAGTCCCGCGATCACGCGCCACGGCCGACGCACCGGCTCCGGATAGGCTTGGCCCATGCCCGCTCCGCTCTGGCCAGCTCCGTTGGCGTCCGCTCCGGTCACCGCCACCGTCCCCCTGCCCGGCTCCAAGTCCGTGACCAACAGGGCGCTGCTGCTCGCCGCGCTCGCCGACGGCCCAGGCACGGTACGGCAGGCGCTGCGCAGCCGTGACGCCGACCTCATGGCCGCGGCCATGAGGTCGCTCGGCACCGAGCTCACCCCGTCCAACGAGAGCGCCTCGGGCGTCGACTGGCAGGTAACACCCGGCCCCGTCAGCGGCGGCGCCCGCATCGACGTCGGCCTCGCCGGCACCGTGATGCGCTTCGTTCCGCCCATGGCGGCTCTGGCGGACGGCGAGGTCTTCTTCGACGGCGACCCCCACGCCCGCACGCGTCCCATGGGCCAGATCCTGGGCGCCCTGCGCGCGCTCGGCGCCGAGGTCGACAACGACGCCCTGCCGTTCACGATCAGGGGCCCGATCGCCGGCGGCGAGGTCACGATCGACGCCTCCGCCTCCTCCCAGCTGATCTCGGGCCTGCTGCTGACCGCCGCCAGGTTCGAGAAGGGCATCACGATCCGCCACGAGGGCCCGCCCGTGCCCTCGATGCCGCACATCGAGATGACCGTCCAGATGCTGCGCGCCGCGGGGGTGCGGGTCGACGACAGCGAGTCCGACGTGTGGCGGGTCGAGCCGGGCCCGATCGCGGCCATGGACCTGATCGTCGAGCCTGACCTGTCCAACGCCGCGCCGTTCCTCTCGGCCGCGCTCATCACCGGCGGGACGGTGACCATCCCCGGCTGGCCGGCCCGCACGACCCAGCCGGGCGACAAGCTGCGCCCGCTGCTCACCGCGATGGGCGCCACCGTGTCGCTGACCGGCGAAGGGCTCACGGTCACGGGCACCGGCGAGATCGCGGGCATCGACGCCGACCTCCACGAGGTGGGCGAGCTCACCCCGACGATCGCCGCCCTCGCCGCCCTGGCCACCTCGCCGAGCACGCTGCGCGGCATCGCCCACCTGCGGGGCCACGAGACCGACAGGCTCGCCGCCCTCGTCACCGAGATCAACAGGCTGGGCGGCGACGCGGAGGAGACGGCCGACGGCCTCGTCGTCCGCCCGGTCAAGCTCCACGGCGGCACCTTCCACAGCTACGCCGACCACCGCATGGCCACCGCGGGAGCCGTCATCGGCCTCGCGGTCCCCGGCGTCGAGGTAGAAGACATCGCCACGACGGGTAAGACTCTTCCGGAGTTCGCCCAGATGTGGACGGAGATGCTGAGGAGCGGGCGGTCGTGACCGGCGCCGGCGCTCTCTTCTCGGGGCAAGGAGCGGACCGCTGAGAAAGCGGGAGTACGACGAGGACGACGTCAGGGTCAGGCCGGGCAAGGGCTCCCGGCCGCGGACCAGGCTCCGCCCTGCCCACGTGGACGCCGTCGAAGGCTTCGTGATCGCGGTCGACAGGGGCCGCTACACCTGCCTGGTCGAGACAGAGGGCCGCAGGAAGAAGGAGCGCGAGCGCCGCACGGTCACCGCGATGAAGGCTCGCGAGCTGGGCCGCAAGGGCATCGTCGTCGGTGACAGGGTCGGGATCGTCGGCGACGTCTCCGGCAACGCCGACACCCTCGCCAGGGTGGTCAGGGTCGAACCCCGCACCTCGATGCTGCGGCGCAGCGCCGACGACACCGACGACACCGACGGCATCGAGCGCCCGATCGTCGCCAACGCCGAGCAACTGGTCATCGTCACGGCCCTGGCCGATCCGCCGCCGCGGCCCAGGATGATCGACAGGATCCTGGTCGCCGCCTTCGACGCCGAGATCGACCCGCTGCTGTGCCTGACCAAGTCCGACCTGGCCCCGCCCGCCGAGCTGGTCTCGCTCTACGAGCCGCTCGGCGTGCCCTACGTCGTCGTCCAGAAGGGCGGCGACCTCGAGGAGCTGCGCGAGCGGCTGACCGGCCGCATCAGCGTCCTCGTCGGGCATTCGGGCGTCGGCAAGTCCACCCTGGTCAACGCGCTGGTCCCGGACGCCAACCGGGCGGTCTCCCACGTCAACGCGGTCACCGGCCGCGGGCGCCACACCTCCACCTCGGCGGTCGCGCTGGAGCTGCCCGAGGGCGGCTGGATCATCGACACGCCCGGCGTGCGCAGCTTCGGGCTCGCCCACGTGTCCGTCGAGACCGTCCTGGCCGGCTTCCCCGACCTGGCGGAGGGCACCGTCCACTGCCCCAAGGGCTGCACCCACCTCGGCGAGGGCTGCGCGCTCGACGCGTGGGTCGCCGACGGGCATGCCGACCCCGCCAGGCTCGAGTCGCTCAGGCGGCTGCTGTCCAGCCGCGAGGGCGCGCCCGACACCGACGACTGACGCCTCCGTACGGCGGTCGGCGTCCCGCCGGGGCGGCGGGCGGTCAGCGGTTGGGGCGCAGGGGCCAGATGACGGTCAGCGGTTGGGGCGCAGGGTCCAGGTGACGGTCAGCTCCGCCACAGGAGTGCCGTCGGCGTCGCGGATCTCCACGGCGACGTCGAACTCGGGCCGCTCCCCCGCGTCCAGCAGCGCGACGACCTCGGGACGGGAGGCCAGCAGCCGCGCCTCCGCCACCACCTCGCCCTTGGCGACCTTGCGGTAGCGGATCGTGGCCGTGGTCGGCAGCGGCACCGCCCGCGAGAGCTGGTCGCCGAACGCTGACAGCGTCGCCGCTCCCGAGGCCGTCTCGGCGAGCGTGAACAGTGCTCCCGCGTGCGGGCCGCCGACGTGGTTGTGCAGGTCGGGGCGGTCGGGCAGGCGGCAGATCGCCAGCCCTTCCTCCACCTTGTCGAAGGAGATGTCAAGGAAGCGGGTGAACGGCACCGTCTGCAGCAGGAACTCGCCGAGGTCGAGAGACATGCCGCTATGCTACTGGCGAGTAACTCTCAATTGGGATACGCCCGCTCTAATGGAAGCAAGGGCGAACGCGATAGCGTGGCTCTTCGTGACGGGTTACAGCGACGATCTGCGCCTTGCGCATGTCATGGCGGACGCCGCCGACGACCTGACCATGCGCCGGTTCAAGGCGGTCGACCTCAAGGTCGAGACCAAGCCCGACCTCACCCCTGTCAGCGACGCCGACAGGACGGTGGAGGAGGCGATCAGAGGAACGCTGCGCAGGGCCAGGCCCCGTGACGCGGTCGTGGGCGAGGAGTTCGGCAAGACCGGCTACGGCGCGCGGTCGTGGATCATCGACCCGATCGACGGCACCAAGAACTACGTGCGCGGCGTGCCCGTGTGGGCCACGCTGATCGCACTCATGGACCACGCCGAGGTCGTGGTCGGCCTGGTGTCCGCGCCCGCGCTCGGCCGCCGCTGGTGGGCGGCGCGCGACGGCGGCGCGTGGACGGGCAAGAGCCTGACCAAGGCCTCGCGCATGCGGGTCTCGTCCGTCGGCAAGCTGGAGGACGCGTCCTTCTCCTACTCCGACATCGAGGAGTGGGAGAAGGCCGGACGCCTCGAGCCGTTCCTCGACCTGGGCCGCGGGTGCTGGCGGACCAGGGCCTACGGCGACTTCTGGTCGCACATGATGGTCGCCGAGGGCTCGGTTGACCTGTCGGCGGAGCCCGACCTGTCCCCCTGGGACATCGCCGCGCTGACGGTGATCGTCGAGGAGGCCGGGGGCAGGTGGACGGGGCTCGACGGCGGCAGGGGCCTGGAGTCCGGCGGGCTGGTCTGCACCAACGGCGCGCTCCACGACGAGGTGCTCAGCCGCCTGAGCGCCCGCTAGAGCGCCAGGACCCTGGCGACCGCGCCCATGAGCGCGTCCCTGTAGGCGGCGCCGTACAGGCAGACGTGGACGAGCAGCGGGTGGAGCTGGTGCAGCGGCACCCGATCGCGCCACCCCTCGGCCGGCGGCGCCTCCTCGCCGTACGCGCCCAGGATCGTGTCCAGGTACGGCGCGCCGAACAGGGCCAGCATCGCCAGATCGCTCTCGCGGTGGCCGCCGTGCGCGGCCGGATCGATGAGCACCGCGCGACCGCCTGACCAGAGCACGTTCCCGCTCCACAGGTCGCCGTGGATCCTGGCAGGCGGCTCCGCGGGCCCAGCGATCTCAGGAAACCTGGCCACCGCCTGCTCGATCAGCCGCACCTGCGAGGGGGCCAGCCGCGCCCGCCGGACGAACGGCAGGACGCGGTTGGCGGCATAGAAGGAGGGCCAGTCGGCGGCCGGCTCGTTGGGCATAGGCAACTCGGCGATGAACCCGGGCCACGGGGCGCCGAATGCGTCCGCGCCCCGCAGGTGCGTCCGGGCGAGGTCGCGCCCGAAGTGTTCGGCGGCGGCACGGGTGGGCGGCTCGGTGGCGACCCATTCGAGGACCAGCCCTTCCTCGTCCGACGACACCACGGTGGCCGCGATGGGTTCAAGCCAGCGCAGCCCCGCCGCCTCGGAGGTGAACAAAGGGGAAACGGGACCGTACTTGCCGAACACCGGTCTGCCGTCCAGGGTTCCCTTGCGCAGCCGCCAGGCGTGCGAGGAGCCGAGATCCTCAGTCCAGACGATCTGCAAGGTACCTCGCCAGACCTTCGGCGGCCGCTTTCACCTGGCCGAGCACGATCTCGAAGCCGTCGCGGCCGCCGTAGTAGGGGTCGGGCACCTCCGCCCCCTCGGGGGCGTCAGGGTCGAACGAGCGGAACAGGCGGACGTCGGTACCTGCGGGAACGACGCTACGCAGCGCCTTGAGGTTCTCCCTGTCCATGGCAAGGATCAGGTCATAGCGGTCGAAGTCGAACTGCCGGGCGCGGTGCGGCGAACCGTCGTACCCGTACCGGGCGAGCACCTCGGCGGCGCGCTCGTCCATGGGGCTGCCGACGTGCCAGCCGCCGGTTCCCGCGCTGTCCAGCGCCACCTTGCCGCCCAGTCCGTGCTCGTCAAGGGTCTGCCTGAGCACCACCTCCGCCATCGGAGACCGGCAGATGTTGCCCATACAAACCAGAGATACGCGATACGTCATGTATCCCATCATGATGCTGACCTGGCTCGTTCACCGAACGTTCACCCCGATTCGGGAGTCGAGTCACCTTGGATCCCTAACGTCTGAGTCGACTAAGGACCAAGTGGGAGGAAACCCAACCGTGAAGTATGCAGGCCGGCTCGCCGCCGTCGCCGTCGTCGGCGCGCTCTCGCTCGCTGCGTGCGGCACCGACAACAACACTGGTGCCCCCGCCGGCACCACGTCCGCGTCCGCCGCCGCCCCGGGCAACGACAATGCCCTCAGCGGCACGATCAACGCGGCTGGGTCCTCGGCTCAGGCCAACGCGATCGACCAGTGGAAGAAGGACTTCCAGGCGAAGAACCCGAGCGTCAACCTGAACTACCAGCCCAGCGGTTCGGGCGCTGGTGTCCAGGCGTTCATCCAGGGCACGATCTCCTTCGCCGGCTCCGACTCCGCGCTGAAGGACGACAAGGGCGAGCCCGCCCAGGCCGACGCCCGTTGCAAGACCGGCAAGGCCATCAACCTGCCGATGGTCACCGGCCCTGTCGCGGTGGTCTACAACCTCCCCGGCGTCGACGGTCTGCAGCTGTCGCCCAAGACGATCGCCGGCATCTTCAACAGCACGATCACCAAGTGGGACGACGCGGCCATCAAGGCTGACAACCCGGACGCGAAGCTGCCGGCCACGCCGATCCAGGCCTTCCACCGCTCGGACGAGTCCGGCACCAGCGACAACTTCACCAAGTTCCTCAAGGCCACGGCCGAGTGGCCGTACGAGCCCGCCAAGGCGTGGCCTGCAGAGGCCAAGGGCCAGGGCGCCAAGGGCTCCGACCAGGTCGCCGCTTCAGTGAAGGGCGCCGAGGGTGCCATCGGCTACGTGGAGCTCTCCTACGCCGAGAACTCCCAGCTGCAGAAGGCCAAGGTCGCCAACGGTGCGGGCGAGTTCGTCGAGCTGACCTCGGACAGCGCGGCGAAGACCGTCGAGGCCGCCGAGATCAAGGGCACCGGCAACGACCTCAAGCTGAGCATCGACTACGCCACCAAGGCCGCGGGCGCCTACCCGATCGTCCTGGTGACCTACGAGATCACCTGCGAGAAGGGCCTGCCGACCGACCAGGTTCCGCTGGTCAAGTCCTTCCTCGGCTACACCGCGAGCGACGAGGGCCAGGCCGCGCTGAAGGACCTCGGCTACGCCCCGCTCCCCGCGGCCCTGCTCACCAAGGTTCGCTCGGCCGTCGAGGCGATCTCCTAACTCATGTCGACCCACGTTCGCACCCGAGGAGGCGGGCCGGCCACTGGCCGGGCCGCCTCCCGGCGCACCCATGGTGAGGGACCCTTCCGTTACGCCTCCACCGGTGCTGGAATCGTCCTGCTCGGGATCATGGCGGCCATCGCCGTCTTCCTGATCAGCGAGGCGATTCCCGCGTTGCAGGCGAACAAGGGCGACTTCTTCACCGATCTCATCTGGGAGCCCAACGGCAGCCAGGTCTTCGGCATCGCCGCCCTGGCGTTCGGGACCGTGCTCAGCTCGGCCCTCGCGCTGGTCATCGCGACCCCGATCGCGGTCGGCGTCGCGCTGTTCATCTCCCACTACGCGCCCCGCCGCCTCGCGGGGCCCCTCGGCTACCTCGTCGACCTGCTCGCCGCGGTGCCCAGTGTCATCTACGGCCTGTGGGGCCTGGTCTTCCTCGTCCCCCTTCTCAAGACACCGTCCGAGTGGCTCAACGCCAACCTCGGATGGTTCCCGCTGTTCGCGGGTGAGGGCGTCATCGGCGGCAAGACCATGCTGGCGGGCGGCATCGTCCTGGCGATCATGATCCTGCCGATCATCGCGGCCATCTCCCGCGAGGTCTTCCTGCAGGCGCCGAAGATGCACGAGGAGGCGGCGCTCGCGCTCGGCGCGACCCGCTGGGAGATGATCAAGATGGCGGTGTTGCCGTTCGGCCGCCCCGGCGTCATCAGCGCGGCGATGCTCGGACTCGGCAGGGCCATGGGCGAGACCATCGCGGTCGCGCTCATCTTCCCCGCCACCTTCGACATCAGCTTCCAGATCCTCACTCCCCACGCCAACAGCATCGCGGCCAACATCGCCAACGGGTTCGGCGAGGCGACCCCCATCGGCCGCGGCGCGCTCATCGCCTCCGGCCTGGTGCTGTTCGTCATCACGCTGCTGGTCAACATGGGCGCCCGCCTGGTGATCGCCCGCCGTAAGGAATTCTCGGGGGCCGCGGCATGAGCACCATTCAGCATGTCTCGACCGCGCGGCGGGTCAAGGACCGCATCGTCCAGTGCCTGGTCTACCTGGCCTTCGCGCTGGCCGTGGTTCCGCTCATCTCGCTCCTGTGGCTGGTCATCCAGAACGGCCTGGCCCGCCTCGACCTGGAGTTCCTGACCCACTCGATGCGCGGCATCGGCGCCCGCGACGCGGGCGGCGGCGCCTACCACGCCATCATCGGCACCCTCGAACAGGTCCTCCTGGCCTCGGCCATCGCGGTGCCCATCGGCGTGCTCACTGCCATCTACCTGGTGGAGTACGGCAACGGCGGGCGGCTCAGCCGTACGATCAGCTTCTTCGTGGACGTCATGACCGGCGTCCCCTCGATCGTTTCCGGCCTGTTCATCTTCGCCTTCTGGATCCTCTTCCTCGGCATCCCGTTCTCCGGGTTCGCCGGCGCGCTGGCGCTGTCGATCCTGATGATGCCGACCGTGGTCCGCTCGGCCGAGGAAATGCTCAAGCTGGTTCCGAACGACCTGCGCGAAGCCGCCTACGCCCTGGGCGTTCCCAAGTGGCGGACGATCCTGAAGGTCGTGCTGCCCACCGCGTTCACCGGCATCATCACCGGCGTCATGCTGGCCATCGCCCGTGTCGCGGGCGAGACCGCGCCGCTGCTGCTGACCGTGTTCTTCACCGACTCCATCAACAACGATCCGTTCAACGGGCCGCAGATGGGGCTCCCCCTCTACGTGTTCGACCAGGCGGCGCGCCCCAACGACACCGCCATCGACCGCGCATGGGCCGGAGCCCTCACGCTCATCCTGATCGTCATGCTGCTGAACCTGGTCGCGCGCCTCATCGCCTGGTGGCGCTCCCCTGCCAGGGCCCGATAGGAGGTATCCGCCCCCATGTCCAAGCAGATCCAGGTCTCGGGCCTCGATGCGTACTACGGATCGCACAAGGCCATCGAGGACGTCTCGATGACCATCGAGCCGCGTTCGATCACCGCGTTCATCGGCCCGTCCGGCTGTGGAAAGTCCACCTTCCTCCGCACGCTCAACCGCATGCACGAGGTCATCCCCGGTGCGCGCGTCGAGGGCAAGGTGCTGCTCGACGGCGAGGACCTCTACGGTCCCGAGATCGAGCCCGTCTCGGTCCGCCGCTCGATCGGCATGGTGTTCCAGCGGCCCAACCCGTTCCCCACTATGTCGATCTACGAGAACGTGGCCGCCGGCCTCAAGCTGAACGGCCGCGTGTCCAAGTCGGAGAGCGACGGCGTCGTCGAGGAGTCACTCAAGGGCGCCAACCTCTGGAACGAGGTCAAGGACCGCCTCAACAAGCCGGGCGCCGGCCTGTCCGGCGGTCAGCAGCAGCGACTCTGCATCGCCAGGGCCATCGCGGTCAAGCCGCAGGTGCTGCTCATGGACGAGCCCTGCTCGGCGCTCGACCCGATCTCCACGCTGGCGATCGAGGACCTCATGACCAAGCTCAAGGACGAGTACACGATCGTCATCGTCACCCACAACATGCAGCAGGCCGCCCGGGTGAGCGACCGCACGGCGTTCTTCAACCTCGCGGCCCAGGGCCAGCCCGGCAAGGTGGTCGAGATGGACGACACCTCCCGCATGTTCACCAACCCTTCTCAGAAGGCCACGGAGGACTACATCACGGGGCGTTTCGGCTAATGGTCGTCGCGGCGAACGGGGACGCCCTGACAGTACCCACCCTGCTGGTGGCCGACCCCGACGAGGAGGTCATCCACGAGCTGGCGGCGGCGCTGGAGCGGGAAGGCGTCGTGGTCACCGGCGTGACGGACGGCGCCCAGGCACTGCTGCAGGCCGGCGCGCTCCAACCCGACGTCGTGCTCGTCGGCGCCACGCTGCCGACCATCGGCGCGGTGGAGTTCGTGCGTGCCGTACGGCTCTCGCGGTCCGTGCCCGTTCTGCTCGGCGTCGGAGAGGGACATGCGGAGCAAGCGCTCCAGGCGCTGGCCGCGGGCGCTTCGGCATGCGTGGCCAGGCCGTACCGGGTGCTCGAGCTGCTGCCGTTCATCCAGGCGGCCTCCCACGGCGGCGCCGAGAATCGGAAGGTGCTCACGGTGGGCGGGGTCGAGCTCGACGTCAACGCCTACCAGGTGCGGGTCGGCGGCAGGGCCGTACATCTGCCGCTACGCGAGTTCGAGCTGCTGCACTATCTGATGCGCAACGCCGACCGGACGGTCACCCGCGAGCAGATCATGAAGCACGTGTGGAACTCCGCCGACGGGACCTCGACCAACACCATCGCGGTACACGTCAAACGGCTGCGAGCACGGCTCGGTGACGACGACGACCAGCTGATCCAGACCGTGCGCGGTGTGGGGTACCGGCTGATCACGCCGTCCCAGGTGTTCTGAGGGCCGTCTTCGGCTGCTATCGGTGAGGGCCCACCGTTTGGTGGCGCTTCGGCCCGCGTTCCTGAGCGCCACCGTCTTCCCGACTGCTCACATCAGGGCGGCGATGGACTCGTCGTCGCAGGTCTCCCAGAAGGCGCCCACGACGTCCTCCAGGTGCTGCATGGACTCCGCCCTGAACAACACGTCCTGATATTTCGTGATGTCGTACTGCGTGCGACCCATCACCTTCAGGTCGAGCGGCCTGATGTCCATGCTTCTGAACTCTTCGATCTCGCCGTACGACGACAGGATCCCCGCCCCGTACGCGCGCAGCTCACCGCTCTCGGCCATGACGCCGAACTCCATGGTGAACCAGAAGACCTTCGAGACGAACTCCAGCGCCTCCTCGCCCACCACGCGGCGCGCGGCGGCTCCCGCCAGCCGGTAGAGCGCCGCGAACCGGTCGTTGGCCAGCGCGTTCGCGTGGCCGATCACCTCATGGACGACGTCCGGCTCCGGCGTGTAGAACGGCACGGAATGGTGGCGGATGTACTGCGTGGAGTGGAAGTACCCGTCGGCCAGCACCCCGTAGAAGTCCCGCAGCGGCACCAGGCCGGCCGCGGGCAGGTACCTGAACCCGGTCAGCGGCTCCAGCAGCTCGCTGACCTCCTGAAGCTGCGGGATCCGCTCGGCGGGCAGGCCCAGTCTGGCCGCCCCGTCGAGGTACTCCGCTGTCGCGTACTTCCTGTGCTTGATCGCCAGCTCGCCCGCGACCAGCGCCCAGATGTCGTGCTCCTGCTCGGTGTACTCCGCCGCTGGAATGGGCTCACCCAGCCGGTAGTTCACGGCCAGGGCCGCGATCGCGTTACGCCTGGCCCGGTAGACCTGGTCGGCGAACCCAGGGTGCGACGCCGCCAACTCGACCACCACGGACCCGTCGCCCTGCTCGGCGACGGGCGCGAAGTACTGCGCTTCCTCGAACATGCCTGAATGACAGCAATTCCGGCTTTCCTTGGCAAGAGCGACCAGTTTTCCTAGTCGATTCGCCCACTATCGCCCTGCCATACTGTCTTAAAGCTACGCGAATCGCACAGATCGTCTGGAGGGTCATGGACGAGCTCGACACCCGGCTCCTCGTGACCATGCGCGCCCATCCGCGCGTGGGGCTGACCGAGCTTGCTCGCCTGCTCGGCGTGGCCAGGGGCACCGTCCAGGCCCGCGTCGAGAAGCTGACCGCGCGCGGGGTGATCCTCGACTTCGGCCCCACGGTCTCCGCGGCGGGCGCCGGCTACCCGATCCTCGCGTTCGTCTCCCTCCAAATCGCCCAGGGCCGGCTCGCCGAGGCCGTCCAGGCGCTGCGCGGGGTGCCGCAGATCCTCGAGGTGTACGGCACCAGCGGCCAGCACGACCTGCTCTGCCGCGTCGTCGCGCGCGACACCGACCACCTGCAGGAGGTCATCGCGCGCATCCTCGCCTCACCCGCCGTCCAGCGCACCGACACGACGATCGCGCTCTCGACGCAGATCCCCTACCGCATCGAGCCGCTGCTCACGCAGCGCGGATCGCCCCCTCCCACGACCTGAGGGAGCCGTCGTACCCAGCCAGCCTCCGCCGTCCTTCCCCTCACTGAGCGCCGTCATGTCATACGCCACCTGTACGGCGCTGCCGCCCCTTCACCGGCCTCCACGGCCACGGTGACGGTCCCCTGCCCAGCTGCCGGCGTGACACGGCAGTAGGCCATCAGGTGGCGCCCAGGCTCACCCGGATTGGCCAGGCCCATCGGCATGACCATGCGAACGGTCAGGTTCGCGCCGAACCGCCACCCAGGCCGTCGCGTTCCCGCCGGCATCGATCTCGAAGATCGTGCCAGGCTCGGTGTCGTCGTCGACCTGGTGCGGGAAGCAGGCAGGAGAAGGTTTCCTGGTCGGGCCGGTGCTTCCTGTCAACGTGCCCGCAGCGTGAGCATGCTTGGGAGGTGTAGGCGGGGTCGACGTAGACCGCGACCCCGGCACCTCCAGTCCCACGCGGCACAGGCTGGCCGGGAACCGCCCAACACTCCCGCACTCTGGCAACGCGTCTGACATCCCCAGAAATAACAAAAGGGCCCCACCAAGCCGGTGAAGCCCTCCCCAAAACACCCCGAAAAACACCGGGAAAGCGCATACCCAAAAAGCCCCCGGAAATGCCGAAAAGCCCTGCCAGGGTTTCCCCCAACAAGGCCTTCCAACAAAGATTGCG